>NZ_JANZZD010000041.1:0-15483 GCF_026419595.1 Tepidiforma sp.
GGCCAGGGGACTGCGCGGCCGCGGGCGCGGCCAACCGGGGCGGCGCGGCAGGGACCGCGGCCGCGGCCAGCGGAGCCGCCGCCGCAGGACGGCCCGCCCGGCGGCGGGGGCGCGCCGCGCATCGACGGGTCGTTCGACTGGTACGGCTTCCTCGGGGTGCCGCCGGGCGCGTCGCGGGAGGCGGTGCGGCGGGCGATCGCGGACCTCGCCGAGGAGCTGCTGGGCAGCGGCGTCTCGGGCGAGCGGCTGACGAAGCAGCGGCAGCGGCTGCGCGAGGCCTGGGCGATCCTCGGCGATGAGCGGCTGCGGGCGGCGTACGACCGGGCGCGGGAGGAGCACCTGCGGATGACCGGCGCGGCCGGGGACGGGGCGCGGGACGAGGCTGCGCGTGAGGGCGGGCGCGTGCCGGCGGGCTGGCGGCAAGGGCCGCTTGCGGTGGGCGGGCTGACGGTGGAGGCGGGGGCGGACCTGCGTGGCGCGGACCTCCGCGGCGCCGACCTGCGGGGGCTGGACCTCGCGGGCTGCGACCTGCGGGGGGCGCTGCTGACCGGCGCGAACCTGGAGGCGTGCTCGCTGCGGCGGGCGCACCTGGAGGGGGCGCGGCTCGACGGGGCGCTGCTGCGCTGGGCGGACCTTTCGCATGCGCGGTGCGAAGGCGCGAGCCTGCGGCAGGCGGACCTCGGCGAGGCGGCGCTGGCGGGGACGGTGTTCGCGCGGGCCGACCTTACGGGCGCGACCCTCGAAGGCGCGGTCGGGCCGGGGGTGAATTTCGAGTTCGCGAACCTCGCGAGGGCGGATTTTTCGGGGGCGCTGGTGACGCCGGCGCTCATCGCGCGGGGGCGGCTGGAGTCGACGGTGTTCCCGGACGGGAGTGTGCGCGGCTAGCGGCGGGGGCGGATGGTGATGTGCCCGGCGGTGAGGGCGGAGGGTGCGGCGCCGGCAGGGCGCGCGGGGCGGAGGACGCGCCCGAGGCGGGCGAGGGCGCGGGCCCAGCGGCGGAGAAGCCGGCCGAGGGAGAGGTCGAGGCCGAGGCCGGGGGAGCGCATGGCCGGGGCGCCGGCACGCTCCCGGGGCGCGGAGGGCTGGCCCGCCATCCGTTCGTAGGCGCGGAGGAGGGCGTTCCGGCGTTCGAGCCGGTCGGCGGGGGCAGCGCCGGCCTCGGTCGCGGTCTCGGGGCCGGCGTGCAGGCGGCCGTCTTGCTGGAGGAGCCACCGTTCGCGGACGGAGACGGGCAGGACGAAGCGCGTGGTATCGATTTCGGTGAAGGTGGCGCTGGCCTCGCGGATCTGTTCGAAGCTGGGGACGTAGTTCTTCGCCATCGGGCCGCCCTTGAGGTGGATGGTGTGGAGGCGGATCCAGCGCGGGATGGAGGGGATGGCGTAGGACTCGACGTCGGAGATGAGGAGAAGCTCGGTGGGCGAGGGTTCGAAGCCGGAGCGGTCGCGGCCGACGGCGTCGAGTTCGCCGATGTCGCCGATGGCGGTGGCGAGGGTGACGCGCATGTCGGTGGAGCCGTCGGGCGTGACGGCGAGGACGCGCCGGGCGAGGGCAGGGAAGTCGCCGGGCGCGAGGCAGTCGGTCCGCGGGTGGACGCGGTTGGCGAAGGTGCGGAAGTAGATGCGGGCGCGCTCTTCGCAGGCGGTGATGAGGTAGGCGAGGACGAGGCCCTTGGCGAACTCGAGCTTGTTGGCGTCGCGCATGGAGTTGGAGACATCGAGGAGGACGTAGACGCGCTGGCGGCGGCGGAGCTGGGGCGGGGTTTTGAGGACGCGCTCTTCGGTGACCTCGTCGTAGTCCTCTTCGGCGGGGCCGGGGTCGACGTGGTAGAGGGCGTTGACGTCGCCGGAGAGGAGGCGGAACTCGAAGATTGCCGGGTCGAGGTCGCGCATGAGGAGGTCGGGCATGGTGACCCGTGGGAGGTCGTCGAGATGGCGGAGGGGCTGGATGCGGGTATCGGGCTGGACGGGGTAGACGATGCGGTGCTTGCGTTCGCGGCGCTCGATGGTTTCGTATTCGGGGCGCTGGGGGCGGACGAGGCGCTGGACCTCATCGGGGAGGTCGATGCCGGGGAGGGGGAGGCCTTCGCGGAGGGTGCGGGCGATGTTGAGGATGCGGAGCCACTCGGGCGGGAGGGCGTCGGCGGTTTGGCCGACGAGGTCGAGGATGCCCCAGGAGCGGTAGAGCGCTTCGAGGTCGGCCTGGAGGGCGGCGGCCCGGGCGGCTGGAGATGCGCCGGCGAGGTCGGCTGCAGACTCAGGCATCGGCGTGCTCTTCGACTTCTTCGAGGATTTCTTCGCGGAGGGCGTTGACGCGCGGGTTGGCGATCTCGCGGCCGCGGAGGGCCTGGAGGAAGGTGTCGATGGTGACGTCGTGCCAGCTGGACTTGCCGATGAGGGCAAGAACGAAGCGGATGAGGCCGCGGTGGGCGGGCTGGGCTTCGAGGGGGATGCCGTGGAGGTAGAGGTGGAAGGACTGGGCGATGGCGGTGAGTTCGCGGACGGTTTCGAGGTCGGCCTCGGTGTAGCCGGCGAGGGTGGACTGGAGGGCCTCCGCGAAGATGTCC
Source organism: Tepidiforma sp. (assembly GCF_026419595.1). Classification (NCBI taxonomy): domain Bacteria; kingdom Bacillati; phylum Chloroflexota; class Tepidiformia; order Tepidiformales; family Tepidiformaceae; genus Tepidiforma; species Tepidiforma sp. The sequence goes on from NZ_JANZZD010000041.1 coordinate 2,564, forward strand.
TGGCCGGGGTCGTGGAGGGCGCGGTCGTTGCCGGGGATGATGGTGAGGACGAAGCGGAGGGCGGCGAGGTCGGACTTTTCGACGCGGTCGCGGTGGTGGAGGAGGGCGGAGGCGTTGAGGACGTCGCGGCAGGCGGCCTTGGTGCGGGGGGAGACGTAGCCGTCGGTCGGCGGGCGGGCGCCGTTGGCGGCCCCGGCGCGGGCGGCGTGGCGGGCGAGGTAGGCCTCGATGAGTTCGTTCTTGAGGAAGAGGATGTCGTGGGGGGCGTCGATCTGCCGGTCCGGGTGGTCGCCGAGGGTGATGCTGGAGAGCTCGCGCAGGGCCTCGAGCGGGATGCGGTGCTCGGGCGGGAGGGCGCGGCCGTGGTGGCGGGCGTAGGCGAGGTCGATGAGGATGTCGTTGAGGGCATCGCCGGCCGGGTCGATGGAGGCTTTGAACATGAAGCGGTCGAGGATCGGCTCGGAGATGGCGGAGAACTTGAGGTGGTTGGTCATGGCGAGGGCGGTATGGAGGCGGGCGTCCTCCTGCTGTTCGCCCTGCTGGAAGCGGCGTTCGTTGAGGATGCCGAGGATCGCCTCGAGGACGACGTCGTTGGCGTTCATGAATTCGTCGAGGTAGGCGAAATCGGCGGTGACGAGGGAGTGGGCGGTATCGTGCCAGAGGCGGCCTTCGTGGAACTGCTTGAGGTCGAGGCCGCCGAGGATGGTTTCGAGGCGGGTGCCCTGGGAGAACTGGGCTTTGAAGACGTCGCCTTCGAAGTGGCTGAAGACGCTGTCGCCGTAGAGGGATTTGCCGGTGCCGGCGCGGGAGATGAGGAGCTGGTGGCGGCGCGTGAGGAGAGCGAGGGCGGTCTGCTGGAGGAGCTGGGAGCGGCCGGGGAGGGCTTCGGAGACGCGGAGGAGGGCACCCTTGAGGGCTTCGACGGCGCGGGGCACATCGAGGGGTTCGCCGCGGTAGTGGTAGGGGCGGCCATCAGCGGGGATGAGGAGGCTCGAGGGGTCGCGCATTGCGTGCCTCGCGGTTCGGGGCGGCCGGGGCCGGCACCGTCTGCGCATACGATACACCAGATAGGCGGCTTCTATCGTTTCCGGGCTGTGTCACGGGTGTTGCTTACGGCACGATTCGCTATGCTTCTGGCAGTCTTTCGCCGAAAGCGAAATATCGGGGGCGCCGAATGGAACCGTGGGAAGAAGAGCTGGTCGCGAAGGTGCGCGAGCTGGCGCGGGGGCCGTGGCAGGAGCGGGCTGCGGTGTACGACCGGGAGGGGCGCTTCCCGCGGGAGAACATCGATGAGCTGCTGGCGCTGAAGGTGCCGTCGATGGCGCTGGGGCCGGAGCTGGGCGGGCTGGGCATCAGCGCGGAGGGCCAGATGCGGGTGATGGAGGAGGTGGCCTACGGGGACGGGTCGACGGCGGTGGCGCTGAACATGCACGTGCTGGTGGCGAGCTTCCTCGAATCGATGCCGCCGTTCGAGCGGCGGAACCGGGTGCTGGCGGATATCGGGAAGAACGGGGCGCTGATCTGCGGGCCGGGGTCGATCCCGACGGGGCAGCTGGACAACCGGCAGGCGGGCTTCCGCTTTCGCGACGAGGGCGACACGGTGGTGCTGAACGGGCGGGCCGGCTTCGCGAGCATGAGCGACGGCGCGAAGTACGCGCTCATCGGGGGGCAGCTGGAGAAGCCCGAGGGGCAGGAGCCGGACGTGGTGATTTCGATCCCGGAGCTCGCGACGCCGGGGATCCGCGTGCTGGGGAACTGGGATGCGATGGGGCTGCGGGGGACGGCGAGCCACGACATCGTGGCGGAGGAGGCGCGCCTGCCGAAGTCGGAGGTGCTGATCATCCCGGCGGCGATGCTGCGGATGGTGCTGGAGGCGCAGGCGAAGGTGGTGAACGTGCAGAGCCAGATGCGTGCGCGGGGGGCGCTGGGCATCCTCGCGATCTGGCTGGGGCTGGCGCAGGCGGCGTTCGACTTCACGGTGGGGTACGTGAAGGAGCGGCACGGCTACCTCGCGGGGCCGATGGCGGCGGTCGGGGCGACGCAGCCGGGCTACCGGGCGGACCAGCCGTGGGCGCAGTTCGCCATCGGAAACATGGACCACTGGCTGGAGACTGGCCGGATCGTGCTGTACGAGGCGACCCGGCGGCTGGAGACGCCGTTCGAATCGCCGCAGGCGTTCACGCGCTACCTGGTGCGGACGGTGTACCACCTGCGGCGGATGAGCGAGGAGGTGTCGATGGGGGCGATGCGGGTGTGCGGGGCGCATGCGTACGTGAAGGTGCGGCCGCTGGAGCGGATTTTCCGCGACATGGTGGGCGGGAACGTGATGGCGTGGAAGACGGACGAGCTGCAGCACTCGCTCGGGCTGGCGGCGCTCGGGCGGGAGATCACCTTCGTGGGGCCCGCCGGCACCTGAGACGGGCCGTTCCCTCCTTTGGCGCCCCGCGCTGACGGCCGGCCCCTGGCCCGGGCAGCGCGGGGCGCGGTGTTTGTGGGGGGCGTTGACTGGCGATCGGCGCGCGCCGGTAGACTCGGGAGGAGGCCGCGCGACGCGGCGCTCGAAGGAGGCTGGCGATGGAGACGGCGCTCGAGACTGCGGTCCGGGAGGTGGCCGACTGGCTGCGGGAGAGCCGGTCGACGGTGGTGCTGACCGGCGCGGGGATCAGCACGGAGTCGGGCATCCCGGATTTCCGGGGGCCGAACGGGCTCTGGACGAAGAACCCGGGCGCGGAGAAGGCGGCGACGCTCCAGACCTACCTCGCGGACCGTGAGGTGCGCGTACGGGCGTGGCGGGGCCGGGTGGAGGGCGGCCTCTGGACGGACGCGGAGCCGAACGCGGGCCACCTCGCGCTGGCGGAGCTGGAGCAGAAGGGGAAGCTGGACCTCCTCATTACGCAGAACATCGACAGCCTCCACCTGAAAGCGGGCAATTCGCTCGAGCGGATGGTTGAGATCCACGGCAACCTGCGGGAGTTCGTCTGCATGGGCTGCGGCGAGCGGGGGCCGATCGAGCGGGTGCTGGAGCGGGTGCGGGCAGGGGAGGATGACCCGCCCTGCCGGCGGTGCGGCGGCATCCTGAAGTCGGCGACGATTTCGTTCGGGCAGAACCTCGTGGCCGAGGATTACGCGCGCTCGGAGCGGGCGGCGGCGCGGTGTGAGCTGTTCCTCGCGATCGGGACGTCGCTGACGGTGTACCCGGTGGCGTACCTGCCGGAGGTGGCGCTGCGGAACGGGGCGCGGCTCGTGATCATCAACGCGCAGGAGACGCCGTACGACGGGCTGGCGCACGCGATCATCCGGGAGCCGATCGGGCAGGTGCTGCCGCGCATCGTCGCGGCGGTGTAGCGAACACGGTTCGGCGGTTTCTGGTAGGCTCGCGCGCGGAGTTTGCGCGGGGGTTTTCGCCATGGCCGTTCTCGAAACGTCGTCGCCGACCGACCTCGGGCTGGACCCGGCCCGGCTCGGCTACCTCGATGAGCACCTGCGGCGGTACGTCGATTCGGGCCGGCTGGCGGGGACGCTGGTGCTCGTTTCGCGCGGGGGCGAAATCGGCCATCTCGCGGCGTACGGGACGGCGGACCGGGAGCGGGGCGTGCCGATGCGGGAGGACACGATCTTCCGCATCTATTCGATGACGAAGCCGCTGACGTCGGTGGCGCTGATGCAGCTGTACGAGCGGGGGCTGGTGCAGCTGGACGACCCGGTGGAGAAGTACATCCCTGAGTGGGCGAACCTGCGGGTGTACGTGATGGGAAGCGGGCCGACGCTGGTGACGAAGCCGGCGAGCCGGCCGATGACGGTGCGCGACCTGCTCACCCACCAGAGCGGGCTGACGTACGGGTTCCTCGAGCGGACGAACGTGGATGCGATGTACCGGGAGCGGAAGGTCGGCACGGTGGAGCTGAACGGGACGCTGCGGGGGATGGTGGAGGCGCTGGCGGAGCTGCCGCTGGAGTTTTCGCCGGGCGAGCACTGGAACTATTCGGTTTCGACGGATGTGTGCGGCTACCTCGTCGAGGTAATCAGCGGGGAGCGGTTCGACCAGTACCTCGCGCGGCACATCATCGAGCCGCTGGGGATGCGGGACACGGCGTTCTGGGTGCCGCCGGAGAAGCGGGAGCGGTTCGCGGCCTGCTACGGCTGGGGGCCGAAGGGGATCCGGCTCATCGACGACCCGGCGGAGAGCGCCTACCTGCAGGAGCCGACGTTCTTCTCGGGCGGCGGCGGGCTCGTCTCGACGATCGGCGACTACTTCCGGTTCTGCAAGGCGCTGCTGAACGACGGCGAGCTGGACGGCGCGCGCATCATCGGCCGGAAGACGCTGGAGCTGATGACGGAGAACCACCTGCCGGACGGGAAGGACCTCGCGACCCACGCGCTCGGGCGGTGGGCGGAGACGACGTTCGCGGGGATCGGCTTCGGGCTCGGGTTTTCGGTGACGCTGGACCCGGCGAAGGCGCAGATTTCGGGGACGCCGGGCGAGTATTCGTGGGGCGGGGCGGCGAGCACGACGTTCTGGATCGACCCGCTGGAGGACCTGATCGTCATCTTCATGACGCAGCTGATGCCTTCGAACGCGTACAACATCCGGCGCGAGCTGCGGGCGATCGCGTACTCGGCGCTGGCCGAGTAGGGCGGGTCAGCCGCGGAGGGCGGCCTCGTACCGTTCGAGGATGCGGGCGAGCTCGGCTTCGGGGTCGCGGTACCACGCAGCCGCGAGCACGCGGTGGAGGTTCCAGCCCATGCGGCGGAGGACAGCCGGGTTGCCGACCTCGCGGTCGCGGCAGGCGGGGACGGCCCGGTAGCCGGGGCCGTCGCATTCGATGCCGAGGACGTACCGCTCCGGGTCGCCGGGGTGGGCGAGGGCGAGGTCGACGGTGTAGCCGCCGGCGCCGACAGCAGGGACGACGCGGAGGCCGCGCGCTTCGAGGGCGGCGCGGAGGGCCTGTTCGAAGGGGCCGGGCTGGCGCGGGGTGAAGCGGCCGCTGGCCTGGAGGGCGGGCAGGCCGCGCTCGGCGTAATCGAGGTAGTCGCGGAGGCGGAGGGCGCCGGTGGAGGTGGCGCGGGCGGGGTCGATGTCGGCCGCGCGGAGGGATGAGACGACGATGGTCTTCCAGCGGGCGCGGGTGATGGCGACGTTGAGGCGGCGCTCGCCCTTCTCCTGGCCGATGGGGCCGAAGTTCATGATGAGGCGGCCGTCGGCATCGCGGCCGTAGCCGACGCTGAGAATCATGACGTCGGATTCGTCGCCCTGGACGGTTTCGAGGTTGCGGACGGTGCCGCCTTCGTCGAGCCAGCGGCGGATGACGGGGTCGGCGAGGGCGGCTTCTTCGGCCTGGCGGAGGATCTCCTGCTGCTGAGCGATGGACATGGCGGTGATGGAGACCTGGCGTTTGAAGCCGGAGGCCTCGAGCTCCTGGCGGAGGAGGGCGAGGCAGCGGGCGGCCTCGGCGGGGTTGGCGCGGGTGGCGCCGCGGCCGTAGGCGGCATCGGCGACGTATTCGAAGCGGACGCCGGATTCGGGGCGGGAGCCCCAGGCATCCGGGTAGGCGACGAGCCGGCCATCGTAGAAGTGGACGTTGGAGAAGGCGATGAGGGTCTCGTCGCGGCTGCGGTAGTGGGCCTGGAGCATGGTGGACGGGAGGGCGGGCGCGGCTTCGTCGAGGACGCTTTCGAAGGTGACCTCGTCCTCCTCGAGGGCGCCGTTCTCGCCGAGGTCGCGGCTGAAGAAGCTGGTCGGCGGCATCTGCTTCGAGTCGCCGACGATGATGGCCTGGGGCGCGAGGCTGAGGGCGACGGCCATATCGGCGGTGGGCACCATGGAGGCTTCATCGAGGATGACGCAGTCGAAGCGGTAGGTGCGGGACTCATCGCCGTGGCAGAGGTACTGGGCGGCGGCGAGGGGGCTCATGAGGAGGCAGGGCTTGAGGAGCTGGACGGCCTCGCGGGTGGTGCCGAGCATCGTGCGGAGGGCCGGGCGGCGCTTCGCGCGGTGGTACTTCGCGAGCTGCTGCATGGCGGGGGTGCGGGGCGCGAGGCTGCGGCGGCGGGCGCGGAGCCGGGCGAGGGCGTCGGCGCGGGCGGCGCCGATGAGCTCCTGTTCGAGACGGGCGAGCGATTCGGTGAGGCGCTCGTGCTGGGAGGGCGTGAGGGGCTGCGCGGCGGCGATGGCGGCTTCGGCCCAGGCGGCGAGGATGGAGGCGCGGGCGGCGGCTTCGAGGCGGCGGCGCGCGGAAGGGTCGCGGAGGAGGGCGACGGCCGGGGCGCGCATGCCGAGCCGCTCCAGCTCGGCGAGGGCGTCGGCGGCCTCGGCGAGGGCGTGCCAGTGGTCGAGGCCCGGGAGGAGCGCCGCGGCCCATTCGGCGGCGTGGGCGATGGGACCGCCGAGCGGGTGCTCGCTGCCGAACGCCGGCGCGAGGAGGCTGACCTCGGCCGCGTACTGCCCGGCGAGGCTGCGCAGGCGGGCGGCGCGCTCGGCCGCATCCGGGACCGGCTGGAAGCCGGCGCGGCGGGCGGCACCGGCAGCCGAACGGGCGCGGTAGTAGCCCGGGGCGAGGAAGCGGAGCGGAGAGGCGGCGCGGCGCTGGAGCGCGGGGAAGGCTTCGAGGTGAGCGGCGGCCGCGGCCAGGTCCGCCGGGGTGCGGGCGTCGGGGTCCGGGGCGCCGGGCGCGAGGGCGCCTTCGAGCGCGGCGTGCGCGGCGGCGTGCGCGGCGGCGATGCGCTCCAGCGCGGCGCGGAAGGCGGCCGGGTCGGCAGCGCCGGGGCCGCGGAAGGCCGACCATGGACCGGCGAGGGCCTCGAGCGCGCCCCCGGGCAGACGGTCGAGGCGGGCGAATTCGGCGGCGACGTCGTCGAGCCAGTAGCGGCTGCAGGTCTCGAGGGGCGGGATGCCGGCGAGCTGGCGGCGGTCGGCGCGGGAGGCCTCGGCAAGGCCGATGAGGTCGTAGAGGGTCGTCCAGCCGCCGTCGCCGAGGGGGCGGGCCATGGCAGCGGCGTGGGCATTCAGCCGCTGGCGGACCTCGGCGACGCGGGCGGGGAGGTCGGCAGGGGGCGGTGCCGGCGGCGGCCCGGCATCGAGGGTCTCGATGATTTCGCGGATGACCGCGGCTTTGGTATCGGCGCGGGCGCCGGCGCCGGCGTTGATGGCGAGATGGAGGCAGGCTTCGCCGAGGCCGGCTTTCTGGAGGTTTTCGAGGACGACTTCGCGGGCGACGCGCTTCTCGGCGACGAAGAGGACGGTCTTGCCGGCGGCGAGCAGTTCGGCGGCGATGTTGGTGATGACCTGGGACTTGCCGGTGCCGGGCGGGCCTTCGATGACGAAGCTCTGGCCGGCGGCGGCCATGGCGACGGCTTCGAGCTGGTAGGCGTCGGCGTCGATGACGATGTGGAGGCTGCCGGGCGGGATGCGCTCATCGACCGGGGGGCGGGGCGCGGCAGGCTCGGCGGCCGGCGGTTCGCCGCCGTCAGGGGGCAGTTCGCCGGTGAGGCGGGCGATGACGGGGCTCGCGGCGAGCCGGGCCGCGCTCCGCTCGAGCTCTTCGACCATGGCGAGCTTGGCGAAGGCGAAGACGTCGACCGCAGGACCGTCCGCTTCGGCGGACCAGCCGTCCTGGGCGGCGATGGCGGCGCGGACGGCGGCGAGGTAGGCCTCGAGGCCGTCGAAGAGGGGTTCGCCGTCCTCGTTTTCGAAGGCCGGGAGCCGGATGCCGAACTGGGCGCGGAGCACGTAGGCGAGCGAGGGATTCACTTCCGGCGCATCGTCGTCGGCGGGGGCGAGGCGGATGACGCGGGCGGCGCGGTCGATGTCGAGGTCGACCGGGACGAGGATGAGCGGGGAGCGGAGGCGGTGGCCGTCGGCATCGACCCAGTCGAGCCAGCCGAGGGCGAGGAAGAGGACGCGGATGCCCTGTTCGCGGTCGGCTTCGCGGGCGCGATCGAGGAGGCGGCGGGCGGCATCGAAGGCGGCGCGGGCGCGGTCGTCGTCGGCCGGGTTCGGGGCGTCGGGAGCGAACTGGCGGGCGGTCAGCTCGAGGGCAGATTCCTCGGCGAGGAGGGCCTGCCAGAGCTCTTCGGGGCCGAGCGGGAGGGCGAGGGTGTTGCGGGCGGGGCGGTAGTTGATGCCGCGGTTGCGGCGGGAGACATCGAGGAGCTGCTGCTTCCAGCGTTCGATGCGCTGGCGGAGGAGGGGGCTGACCTGCGGCGGCTGGGGCGCGGGCTCGCGGCCGCGGAAGCCGAAATCGACGACGGGTTCGCTGCCCACGGGGTTCGATTATAGGCGGGCAGTTGGCGGCGGACGGGCCAGCGGCCCCGGCGGAGCCGGCCGTCCGGCGGAAGCGGGCTGGATGCCGCGACGGCACACTCCGGGGAGACCGGCAAGGGGGACGGCGATGTCACGCAGCAGGAGGCAGGCGGCTGCCTGGGCGGCCGCGTACGTGCTCATCATCGCGGCGATGCCGTGGATTGCGGCGGTGGACCACGACCGGCGGGGGCGGGAGTTCCTGCTGGAGTTCTCGGTGGCGCTGGGCTTCATCGGCCTGGCGATGATGTGGCTGCAGTTCGCGCTGACGGCGCGGTTCCGGTGGATTGCGCCGGGCTCGGGGCTGGACACGCTGATGCAGCTGCACCGGCAGGCGGGCATTTCGGCGTTCGCGCTGGTGGTCGCGCACCCCGTGCTGGCAATAGCGGCGGACGACCGGTTCGTCGATTTCCTCGACCCGCGGGAGGGGCTGGCGCGGGCGGGCGCGCTGTGGGTCGCGATGCTGGCGCTGGCAGCGATCCTCGTGACGAGCCTCTGGCGGCGGGCGCTGGGCATCCCGTACGAATGGTGGAGGCTGGCGCACGCGGTGCTGGCGACGGTCATCGTGTTCATCGGGCTGGTGCACATCCTCCGCGTGGGGGTGTACATCGATGACTGGTGGAAGCGGGCGCTCTGGACGGGGCTGACGGCCGGGGCGATCGGCCTGCTGGGCTACACGCGGGTCGTGCGGCCTTGGCGGATGGGCCGGCGGCCGTGGCGGGTGGCGGAGGTGCGGCGCGAGCCGGGCAGTTCGTGGACGGTGGCGCTGGAGCCGGCGGGCCACGCCGGGCTGCGGTTCGAGGCCGGGCAGTTCGCGTGGGTGACCATCGGGGCGAGCCCGTTTTCGCTGGAGCAGCACCCGTTCTCGTTCGCCTCCAGCGCGGAGCGGCGGGACCGGGTGGAGTTCACGATCAAGGAGCTGGGCGACTGGACGGCGCGCATCGGGCAGGTTCGGCCGGGGACGCGTGCGTACCTCGATGGACCGTACGGGGCGTTCACGCTCGACCCGGGTGCGGAGCGGGGGGTCTTCATCGCCGGCGGGGTGGGGATCACCCCGATCATGAGCATCCTGCGGACGTGGCGCGACCGGGGCGACGGGCGCCCGATGGCGCTGCTGTACGCGGCCGGGAGCCTCGAGGGGATGGTGTACCGGGAGGAGCTGGAGCGGATGGCGGCAGAGCGGCCGCTGGAGCTGATGCTCTTGCCGCGGGAGGCGCCGGCAGGCTGGACCGGGCAGGCGGGGCTGCCGACGGCCGCGACCGTGGAGCAGCTCGTGGAACGGTTCGGGACGAAGGGGACGCAGTACCTCGTCTGCGGGCCGCCGCCGCTGATGGACCTCGCGGAGCGGACGCTGCTGGCGCGCGGCGTGCCGGCGGCGCAGATTCGCGCGGAACGGTTCGATATCGCCTAGAGGAGGGGCCGGCATGCCGCACTACTTGAGGACACGGCGGATGATGATCGTGCTGACGGCGCTGCTGGTGGTGATGGCAGCAGCGTTCGGCTGGTGGCGGTCCGAAGACGAGACGGGGCGGAACGCCGGGCCGGGGCCGCGGGCGGGGCAGGAAGAGCGGCGGGGGGCGGCGCCGGCGGGCGATGGGCCGGGGTGGCTCGAAGCGGACCGGGGGTGAGCGCGCCCGGGCGGCTAGTTCGGCCGGTAGTCGAGGCCGGCCTTCGCGAGGAAGTCGGCCAGTTCGGCTTCGCGGAGTTCGCCGGCGCGCATGGCGAGGAGCGTGCCGTCCGGTCCGATGAGGAAGGTGGTCGGCATGCCGGGGATGCGGTAGTGGCTGGCCACCGAGCCGTTCGCATCGAGCAGGGCCGGGTAGTCGGCGCCGAGCTCATCGAGGATGCCGACGGCTTTTTCCGGGGGTTCGAGGTAGTCGACGCCGAGGATTTCGAGCTGGCCGCCGAGCGCCTCGCGGGCGGCGAGGAAGGCGGGGATTTCGCGCCGGCAGGGGTCGCACCAGCTGGCGTACCAGTTGAGGAGCACGACCCTGCCGCGGAAGTCGGAGAGTTTGCGAACGACGGACGTATCGCGGGCATCGACGAGGGCGAAGTCGGGCGCGGGCTTGCCGATTTCGGGGCGGTCGGGGACGAGCGGGCCGGTGTTGGGGTAGACGGTGGGGAGGGCAGGGCTCCCGGGCGCCGCGGCCTCATCAGGGGCGAGGGCGAAGAAGTAGATGCCGGCGCCGATGGCGAAGACGGCGGCGAGGCCGAGGGCGACGTAGCCGGCGAGCTGGCGCGGGCGCGAAGGGGGCGCGCTGGTCATCGCTTCGAGTGTACCGGCCGGGGGAGTTGGACGCCCCGGGGTTTCCGTTCCCTTTCCGTTAACACGCCGTCGTAGGATGGAAGTACGCAATGGCCGCCGTGAGCGAACGCCACCCGAAAGTCCTGGTCGTCGAAGACGAAGAGTCGCTGCTCTTCACCCTCGCGCACAATCTGAAGCGCGAGGGCTACCAGGTGCTGACCGCAGCGCGGGGGGACGACGGGCTGCGGCTGGCGCGGGAGAAGCACCCGGACCTCATCGTGCTGGACGTGATGCTGCCGGGGATCGACGGCATCCAGGTCTGCCGGATGCTGCGGCGGGATTCGGACGTGCCGATCATCATGCTCACGGCGCTCGGTGGGGAGGGGGACCGGGTGGCGGGGCTCGATACGGGCGCCGACGACTACATGGCGAAGCCGTTCGGGATGCGGGAGCTGATGGCGCGGATCCGGGCGCTGCTGCGCCGGTCGGGGCCGCGGGCCGCGCCGGACTTAGGCCCGAGCGTCATCGTCTCGGGCGACCTTGCGCTGGACCGGGAGCGGCGGGAGGTGACGCGGAACGGGCGGGTGCTCCGCATGAAGCCGAAGGAATTCGAACTCCTGCTATTCTTCGCGCAGCACCCGGGTAAGGTGTTCTCGCGGGAGCAGATCCTCGATGACGTGTGGGGCTACGACTTCTACGGCGGGCCGCGGACGGTGGACGTGCATGTGCGCTGGCTGCGCCAGAAGATCGAGGACGACCCGGCGAACCCGACCCGGCTGCGGACGATCCGGGGGAGCGGCTACCTCTTCGAAGGCTGAGCGATGAGCCGGGACCTCGCGGCGCGGGGCGCGGGGATCGCGCTGCTGGCGGCGGTCGTCGGCTTCCTCGCGGGGCTGGTGAGCGACGGGCCGGGCGTGCGGGAGCTGCTGGCGTTCGGTGCGACGGCAGCCGCGGGCGCGGCGGCGGGGTACTTCGCGTTCTGGCGGCCGTCGCGGGCCGTGCGGACGGTGGTGGAGGCGGCAGAGCGGATTTCGGAAGGCGAGCTGGCGCAGCGGGTGCCCGATGAGCCGGGGCCGGCCGGCGAACTCACGCGGGCGTTCAACGTGATGGCGGGCCGGGTGGCGACGCTGTTCGAGAGCGTGGCCTTCGAACACGCGCGGCTCGAGGCGGTGTTCGACGCCTCGTCGGACCCGATGGCGGCGCTGAGCGCGGACACGACGGTGCGGTTCCTGAACCCTGCGGCGACGGCGCTCTTCCAGATGCCGATGGCGGACGCGATCGGCCGGCGGCTCATCGAAGTGGCGCGGGACTACGAGCTGGAGGCGCTGGTGCGGCGGGCGGTGCAGGAAGGGCGGGGGCAGACGGCGATCATCAGCTTCGGGACGGGGCGGGTGCCGCTTCGCGCAGCGGCCCTGCCGATTCGTGAGGGCGGCGACTGGGCGGTGCTGCTGATTTTGACGGACCTGACGGAGGTGCAGCGGCTGGACCAGGTGCGGCGGGACTTCGTGAGCAACGTCTCGCACGAGCTGCGGACGCCGCTGGCGTCGATCCGGGCGCTGGTGGAGACGCTGGCCGACGGGGTGGAGCCGGAGGAGGCGCCCGAGTTCTACGCGCGCATCCTGCGGCAGGTGGACCGGCTGACGACGCTGGTGAACGAGCTGCTGGACCTCTCGCGGATCGAATCAGGGGCGATTCAGCTGAAGCCGGAGCGGGTGGCGGTCGGGCAGCTGCTGGCGGAGGCGGCCGGCCTGCTGCAGACGCGGGCGGAAGCGGGCCACGTGACGATCGTGGTGGAGGGGACGGAGCTGGAGGTGGAGGCCGACCGGGCGGCGCTGCTCCGGGTGGCGACGAACCTGCTGGACAACGCCGTGAAGTGGTCGCCGCCGGGCGGCCGGGTGTGGGTGACGGCGCGGGACGAGGGCGACCTCGTGGCGATTACGGTGCGGGACGAGGGGCCGGGCATCCCGGAGCAGGACCAGCCGCGGGTGTTCGAGCGGTTCTTCAAGTCGGATGCCTCGCGGGCGAACGCGGGGGTGGGGCTGGGGCTGGCGATCGTGAAGCACCTGGTGCGGGCGCACAGCGGGACGGCGACGGTGGCGAGCCGGCCGGGGGAGGGAGCGGCGTTCACGGTGCGGCTGCCGAAGCGGTTCATCGGGCGGCGGCGCGCGCCGATGGGGTGAGGGGGAGGCGGTGGCGCGGCTGGCGCCGCGGGGGATGGCTGGCCGGCTGCGCCGGCGGTGGCGCGGCTGGAGCCGCGGGGGATGGCTGGCCGGCTTCGCCGGCGGCGCCGCGGGATGCCGCCGCTCCGCGGCGGCGGTGGGAGTGGGGCGGGAACCGGGAGGCGGTGACTTCGAACGTTCGGGTGGGCCTTGCCGGCCC
>NZ_JANZZD010000042.1:0-12956 GCF_026419595.1 Tepidiforma sp.
CGGCAAGGCCCACCCAAACGTTTGCATCCACGCGCCTCCCGGTTCCCGCCTCCCGCCTCCCGCTTCCCGCCTCCCGGTTCCCGTCTCCCGCCTCCCCGCTACTGCCCGCCGGCGGCTGCCCGCGCCTCCTGGCGGACCTCCAGCGCCGCAAGGGCCCGCCGCCGGTCCTCCGCCACCCGCTCCGAGCGGCTCATCAGCTGCAGCAGCGCCACGCTCCCGATGACCACCGCGCCCATCAGCATCAGCGTCTCACGGATGCCGATGTGGTCCGCCACGATGCCGATCGGCAGCGCGAACAGCCCGAACAGGCTCCAGCTCAGCATCGAAATCGACTGCACCCGCCCGTGGTACTCATGGTCCGTGTTCGACATCGTCAGCGCGTTGTTCAGCCCCTGGAAGCCGCTCGCCAGCGCGCCCACCGCCACCATCGCCGCCAGCCCCACCAGCAGGCTCGTCGTCGCCCCGAGCAGGATGAGCGACGCCCCGAACGCCATCGCCAGCACCGGCTGCCAGAACCACGCCCGCCGGCTCTCCGCGAACGTCGCAACCAGCACCGTCGCAGCCACCGCGCCCACCGCGCCGAACGACTGCAGCAGGCCCAGCCCGCCCGACCCCGCCCGGTAGACGTCCACCGCCACCGACGGCAGGAACGACTGGTACGGGAAGCCCACCATGATCACCGCGAAGCTCGTCAGGATGAGCAGCGCCAGCGACGGCCGCCGCCGCACGTACCGCACCCCGTCGGCGAGGTCCCGCAGCGGCGACACCTGGGCCGCGCGCGGCTTCGGGTTCCCCGGAGGCAGCCGGAACATCGTCGCCATCGCGATGAAGAAGCCCAGCGTCGTCATCAGGTACACCCCGCCCGTCCCGATCACCGCCACCGCGATGAACGCCCCCGCGAGCGACGGGCCGATCACCCGCGTGCTGTTCATGCTCAGCTGCTGCAGCACCACCGCGTTGCCGATGCTGTCCCGTCCCACGAGGTCGCCGATGAACGCCTGCCGCGCCGGCCCGATGAACGCGAACCCCGCGCCCTGCACCACGCCGGCCGCGATCAGCATCCAGTACTCGATGTGGCCGGTCTTGATCATCATCGCCACCCAAAGCGAGTTCAGCGCGATGATCCCCTGGCAGGCGATGAGCAGGTTCCGCTTCGGCAGCCGGTCCGCCAGCACCCCGCCCCAGAGCCCCAGCAGCAGCTGCGGCACCCCGAACGCGATCATCACCCCGCCGAGCGCCGTGTTCTTCCCCGTCAGCTCGAACGCGAGGTAGCCCCGCGCCACGATCTGCATCTGCATGCCGAGGAACGAAAACAGCGTGCCGATCCACAGCAGCCGAAACTGCCCGTTCTCCAGCGCATAGAAGGTCCGGCGGAACCACCCGGCCAGGGCTTTACCCTCACGTCAAGGTTGCAGAGGGTTCAACCCTACCACATCATCCGCGCCCGGCCCACCCGCCGGCCCGGCGGCTACGAACCCGTCACCGTGAACGGCGTCCGCATCCCCTTCTCGTAATGCGAAACCACCCCGCTCTTCGTCTCCTCCACCACCGTGCACGCCAGTTCGTACTCGCCCGGCTCGAGGTTCAGTTCCAGCAGCGCCGCCTCCCCCATGCCGAGGTTCCGCACCTGCCCCACGAGGTCCCACGACCCGTCGCCCGATTTCTTCAGCACCTGCAGGTCGTGCACCTGCCCGCCCTCATCGTGCCCGTGCGCGTGGTCCATCTCGTGCACCGCCCAGAAGGCAACCTTCCCCGCACGGACGCTCGTCACCGCCGGGTCCACCGACCAGTTCCGCAGCCCCACCCGGATCGCCCCCTCGGGCGGCGCGGCCATCGCCGACATGTGCCCGTCGCCCGGCCCGTGCCCGCCCGTCACCGTCGTTGGGCTCGAACTCCCGCACGCCGCCGCGGCCGCCCCAAGCACGGCCACGACACCCGCGAACAGCAGCCTGCGCATACGCACCTCCATCGTGCCAAAAGGATACCCCCCTCCCCTGTCAGGTCAACTGCGGCCCAGTCGCTCCTTTACCCCGCCTTCCGTACACTCCGCAGACCTTCCTGCCCCGGAGGCGCCCCGTGCCCACCATCCGCGACCTCGCCGACCGACTCTGGAACGGCGACATCACCACCGCCGACTACCACCCCGTCGGCTGGCGCCACCCCGAAGCCGAGGAGATCGCCGAGGGCGTCCTCTTCTACAAAGGCATCGCCAGCGCCAATACCATCGATACCGGCGACGGCCTCGTCATGCTCGATACCGGCGCCGTCAACGATACCCGCCCCCTCCACGAGCAGGTGCGGCGCTGGCGCCCCGATGCGCCCCTCCGCGCCGCCGTCTTCTCCCACCACCACGTCGACCACATCTTCGGCGTCGGCCCCTTCGAACAGGAGGCCGAAGAGCGCCGCTGGCCCCGTCCCCTCGTCTACGGCCACGAACTGCTCGAATGGCACTTCGCCCGCTACCAGCGCACCCACGGCTGGAACACCGCCATCAACCGCCGCCAGTTCGCCATCGATGCCCCCCACTTCAGCTGGCCGCAGCAGTACCGCCTGCCCGATGTCACCTACACCCGCCGGCTCACCTTCCGCCAGGGCAGCCTCACCTTCGAACTCCGCCACACCCGCGGCGAAACCGAAGACGCCACCTGGACCTGGATCCCCGAGCGGAAGCTCCTCGCCCCCGGCGACCTCTTCATCTGGGCCGTCCCCAACGCCGGCAACCCGCAGAAGGTCCAGCGCTACTGCAGCGAATGGGCCGCCGGCCTCCGCGAGATGGCCAGCCTCGGCGCCGAACTCCTCCTCCCCGGCCACGGCCTCCCCATCTTCGGCGCCGGCCGCATCCGCCAGGCCCTCCTCGATACCGCCGAACTCCTCGAATCGATCGAGGCGCAGGTTCTCGCCCTCATGAACACCGGCTGCACCCTCGACCGCGTCCTCCACGAAGTCCAGCTGCCGGCCCACCTGCTCGAAAAACCGTACCTCCGCCCTGTCTACGATGACCCCCAGTTCCTCGTCCGCAACGTCTGGCGGCTCTACGGCGGCTGGTACGACGGCGAGCCGGATAACCTCCTGCCCGCGCCCCGCGCCGAACAGGCCCGCGAATGGGTCGCCCTCGCCGGCGGCCTCGACCGCGTCCTCGAGCGCGCGGCCGCCCTCCGCGCCGAGGGCAACCTCCGCCTCGCCTGCCACCTCGTCGAATACGCCGTCATCGCCGAACCCGGCTCCCGCGCCGCGCACGACCTCCGCGCCGAGATCTACGCCGCCCGCGCCGCCCTCCAGCCCTCCTCTATGGCCCGCAACATCCTCAACCACGCCGCCCTCGCCTCCCGCCAGGGCAAACGCGACCTCGCCGGCGACTACTAGGGAGAAAGGGAGAAAGGGAGAAAGGGAGGAGCGAGGAACGAGGGACGAGGAACGAGAAAGGGAGAAAGGATCCGCCCCGACCCGACTCCCAACTCCAACCTCCCACCTCCCAACTCCGTAGTCGCGGGCCTCCGTGCCCGCGGAGGGCCGGGAGGCCCACCCAAACGTTCGAAGTCACCGCCTCCCGGTTCCCGCCTCCCGGTTCCCTCCCCACCTCCCACCGCCGCCGCGGAGCGGCGGCATCCCGCGGCGCCGCCGGCGAAGCCGGCCAGCCATCCCCCGCGGCGCCAGCCGCGCCACCGCCGGCGCAGCCGGCTCACCGCGCCCACCTCCAACCTCCCACCTCCAACCTCTACACTGGAACCATGCGCGCCCGCCTCGCTGCCGTGACCCCGCGCCGCTTCGCCCTCGCCTGGCTCATCGGGTTCGCCGCCGCCGTCCTCCTCACCTGGTGGCTGCGCGCCGGCAACTCCGCCAGCGTCGCCTTCGTCTTCGTCTGCGCGCCCGGCAACGTTCCCCCGCCCGAATTCCCCGACGTCTTCTTCACCGTCGCCCTCGAGCCGGTTCCCGTCTTCCTGCTCCTCTCCGCCGCCGCTGCCTACCTCCTCATGTGGCTCAAAGTCCGCGCCGGCGGCCGCGGCCGCCTCTTCCCCGCATGGCGGCTCGCCGCCTTCATGAGCGGCATCGCGCTCGTCATCCTCACCGTCTTCGGACCGCTCGCCGCCTACGACCGCGTCTTCCTCTTCGTCCACATGATCCAGCACTTCATCCTGATCACCATCGCGCCGCCGCTCATCCTCCTCGGCAGCCCGATGACGCTCCTCCTCGTCGCCGCCGGCCCGGCCCGCCGCGAACGCTGGATCTACCCCATCACCCACAGCCGCCCGTTCGAACTCTTCACCAACCCCATCGTCGGCCTCTTCCTCTTCGCCGCGGTCCCGGTCCTCTGGTACATCACCCCCGCCTTCGAATGGTCGCTCACGAACGAATGGCTCCACTTCGGCGGCTATGCGCTCTTCCTCTTCGCCGGCATCCACTACTGGTGGCCGGTCGTCGGCGGCAACCCGACCCGCTGGAACCTGCCTCACCCGGTCCGGCTCCTCTACCTCTTCGCCCTCGTCCCCATCCACGCCTTCCTCGGTTCGCTCTTCTACGAACCCTCGCAGGTGCTCTACCCCGAACTCGCTGTCCAGCCCCGGCTCTGGGGACCGTCGCCGCTCCTCGACCAGCAGATCGGCGGCGCCATCATGTTCCTCCTCGGCGAAGCGATCGGCCTCATCGCCGTCATCGCCGCCGCTGCCGCCTGGGCCCGCGCCGATGAGCGCGAAGCGAAGCGAAACGACGCCCGCATCGCCCGCGAAAAAGCCCGCGCCGCCGCCCCTTAGACCCCTGGCAGGTAAGGCTCAGATGAAGCAAAGCCCCGTCGTCGTCAGGGGATGACGCACAGCTGCCGGCCGTCCCTCGAGCTGGCGGAGGAAGAGCGCAGCACACGTCGCGTTGAGCGAGAGGATGCTCGCGCCCGGCTCGTTTGCGTATCCGCCGTTCGGCGCACGAAATGGCGAAACGTCGACCGGCCCGGTATCGCTCCTTCCCGGGATCGCGCCGTAATACACGTTGCTCAGGAAACGGCCGGACGGCGGGGTCGGGGACTCATCGCACGCTGGCAGGGTCGAAGGGCCAAAGTCCGCAGCCACCAGCCAGGCATACGCCAGGGCCGCAGCCTGGAACTCGCTCCCGCAGGCGGCCTCAGCAATTCCCGGGGCGATGGACGAGGCCTCCGCAACCTCCTCCGGGCGAAGCCAACGAAGCCGCTGCAACGCAGCCAGGACCAGCGCCCGCTCAAACGGGTGGTGTGTCTGCTCCCGCGCTCGTTCGGCGACCCTGAGCGCCTCCTCGCGCTCCGGGCTCCCATCGGGAAAGAGCAAACTCGCGAGCATCGCGAGCTGGTACGCTGCCTCAGGGGACACCATCTGCGGCGCAGCAACGGCTTGCTCCCCGACCCGGCGAACATACCCCTTCAGTGGCTCGTCGGAACGCACGGCAGCATCATCCCCGAGGAACAGCCGGATGAGTACGGCATGGTACGTCGAGTCGAGGTCCGCCCGGTCATTCACGATCATGAAGAAGCCGCCCTGTTCCGATTCCCTGGCAAAGGCCTGCCGCATCACGTCATCGCGGCGAATGACCCCGGCTTCAGCTAGGGCGAGCGCGGTGAGGAGACTCGGCGGCCGCTCGGTCCAGGACGCGAACGTCCTCCGCACCTGCGATATGAGGTCATCGCCCGGATTTGCAGTACACTGGCGCAGCGCCGACCAGGCCGGGGCGTACATCTGGGTGGCAACGGCGTCCTGCCGTGCGATGGCATCGCCCATCCAGCCGGCTGTCAGCCGGTACAGCTCCGGCGCTCCATCCGGGCACGAGCGAAAGATCTCCACGTACTGCGGCACTGACAGCGCCTGTCGCTCAGCAGGCCAGCTTGCCCACTCGGCCGCGGCGCGCGCCTTCACAGCTTCGAAGCCGCTCGAGCCTGCGGACCTCAGGAGGGCTGCCGCCGCGAACACCAGGCTCGAATCTTCGGCGGATTCCATCGCAGCCGCGCAGCGCTCCGCCGCCGCTGTGTCATAGGGGCGGCCAGCCGCCCGGAGGCCCGCCGCGAGCAGAACCGTCGACCCGGGGTCGCTCGTTCCCTGGAGCCCCGCCTGGACACATCCGTCGGGACCGATCTGCCTGGCCGCCCATGCCGCGTGTTCCTCGAGGTACTTGGCGCGGGAGCCGAGGATGAGCAGGCCGGCCCCGGTTTCTACCGCTGAAGGCTGCTGCCCGGGTGGCAGGGCAAGCGGAGCGGCGTAGCCCCCGCTCGGTGCCCGGTGCGCCTCCAGGAACGCCAGAAGGAGTTCCCCTTCCTCCGGCTCTCCATTGCCTCCGGTGCAGCCCATGGCGGCTGCGCACACGACCAGCCCCGCCCAGAAAGCCAGGACCCTAGAAGAGGCCAATCGTCTCAGCATCAGTTGCCACGACAAGCAGCGGGGCGGCGGTGGCCCAGAATTGGAACTGGACAGTATCCGTTTGGCGGAATGTCGAAAGATTGAATGTCGAAAGATTGAAGCCCGAACACGTCACCGTATCGGAAGGATAGAAGAAATCCGGCATCCAGTTCCCCTGGACGGGAAGCCACTGGATGACGGCCGTGCCTCCCGACGTCCAGCTCACCCCTCCTCCCCAAAAAGAAACGGCGATGCTGCCCCCAGCGCACTCCCATCGTGCCGTGTACTGGATTTGATAAGGATTCCAGGGCGAAGTCCCGTACCACCTCGGGTGTGCTTCGCCCGAGGTGAGGCGGACGTGTTCTTGTGGAGGAATCCACGAATCGTTGGCAAAGATGTTCGTGTAGAACCAGTGGTAGGCGTTCGGATCGAGGGGCGACCAGGACGACGCCTCCAACACCATGTTCCCGTATCCGCCCAGGGTGACGACCTCACCGGGGCCCATTCGGCTCGACCGGTCCCGAGCGGCCGGCGGCGCAGCGAGCACCTTACTCAGCGACGTCGTTGGCGAGGGGACCCACGTTCTCGTCTCCTGGATCTCGTCGGGTCCGTCGGCAGATACCACTGCGGGAAACAGCAATAGTGTCCCGAAGACCAGCCACGCAAAACGCATCAAACGCACGGGTTCGACCTCGCTCTTATGAATTGATATCGGCAAGTGTGTGTGTGTGTCTTGTCATGGTGACAATGCGGGAACGCCGCGCCGCCGCCCCTTAGACCCCCCGCCGGTCGCCCCAGAGCAGGATGTGCAGCCGCGTGCTGAACCGGTAGCCGTCGCGCGCGCAAAGCTCCGCCAGCCACCGGCCCCGCTCCGCCAGCACCGCCGCCGACGTTCCCTCCGGCATCAGCACCACTCGCCCCGGCGCGATCTCCGCCGCTGCGCACACCTCGCGCACCTCCGCGAGGTCGGCCGGCTCCGCCACCACGAACTTGAACCATGCCCGGCCCGTCGCCGCCAGCTCCCGGAGCGCCGCCGGCGCGATCCGCCGCAGCCCTTCGTTGCCCGAATGCGCCAGCTTCGGCGACACGTTGAACTGGTCGATCAGCCCCGCCAGCGGCCCCGGCCCCACCGTCCCGTTCGTCTCGACCTCGAACCGGTAGCCCTCCGCCCTGAGCGCCGCGATCAGCGGGACGAGCTGCCGCCGCTGCAGCAGCGGCTCCCCACCGGTGACGACGACGTTCCGCGGCGGCAGCGCCCGCACCGCCTCCGCCACGTCGTCTGCCGCGAGCACCAGCGTCGAAGCCGCCCGCTCGAACCGCGCCCAGTCCCACGTGTAGGCCGTATCACACCACCGGCAGCGCAGGTTGCAGATGGCCAGCCGCACGAACGTGCTGGGCAGCCCCATCGACACGCCCTCGCCCTGGATGGAGGCGAAGATCTCCGGCCCGCCCTCGGGCGTCCGCGCCAGCACGAGCCGCTCCATCAGCCGCTCCCGGCCGCCGGGTCGGGCACGCCCGCGGCCTCGAACCCCGCCGCGCGCAGCCGGCACGCGTCGCACGTGCCGCAGGGGCGTTCGCCGCCCGCGTAGCAGCTCCACGTCAGCGCCAGCGGCGCCCCCAGTGCGAGCCCGTGCCGCACGATCTCCGCCTTCGACATCGTGATGATGGGCGCCTCGATGCGCATCGCCACGCCGTAGACGGTCCCCGCCTTGCTCCCCAGCCGCAGCACCTCCTCCAGCGCCCGGTAGAACTCCGGCCGGCAGTCCGGGTAGCCCGAGTAGTCGATCGCATTCGCGCCGACGTAGATGCGCCCTTCGAGCGCGCCCGGGTCCGCACCTTCCCGTTCGATCCGGTCCAGCAGCCAGCTCTCCAGCGCTGCCGCCGCGACCGTTACGAAGAACGTATTCCGCAGCGGCACGTAGGTGATCGGCACCTCCGCCGCCATCTGCTCCGCCGGCCGGCCGCCCGGCACCGCATACGCCGCGCTCGTCAGCGCCGAGTGCGCCGCGAGCCGCCCGTAGAACCCCGCATCCGCCTCGATGAGCTCGATGCCGAGCGCCGCCGCCACGGCCCGCGCCGCCGCCAGCTCCCGCGCGTGCCGCTGCCCGTAGGCGATGCTCAGCGCCCGCACCCGCACCCCCTCCCGCACCGCATGCGCCGCCACCGTCGTCGAATCGAGCCCCCCCGAGAGCAACACCACCCCCAGCCGTTCCCGCGCGCCGTCAGGTCCCATACCCCGAGCCTAGCACCGGGAGGCGGGAACCGGGAGCCGGGAAGCGGGATGCGGGAACCGGGAGACGGGAAGCGGGAGAGGTTGGAGGTTGGAGGTTGGAGGTTGGAGGTTGGAGGTTGGAGGTTGATACTTCCCCCCCGCTCCCCGCTCCCCGCTCCCCGTGCCCGTTGCCCGTTCTCCCTCTCTCCCCTTCTCCCTCTCTCCCCTAAACTCCCCCCATGCCCCCTGCCGTCCTCCTCCCCCTCGGCGCCGCGCCCCGCAAGAGCGACGACGCCTACGTCCGCGCCCTCGAGGCCGCCGGCCTCCGGGTCGAAGTCGTCCGCCCCGGCGATGCGCCCCGCCTCGAACCCCTCGCCGGTCTCGTGCTCGCCGGCGGCACCGACGTCGACCCGGCCCGCTACGGCGAACCGCCCCACCCGGCCGCCTACCCGCCCGAGCCCGCCCGCGACGCGCTCGAACTCGAGCTCCTCGAGGCGGCCTTCGCCGCCGGCGCCCCAGTCTTCGCCATCTGCCGCGGTATGCAGCTCCTCAACGTCGCCCGCGGCGGCGGCCTCATCCAGCACCTGCCGGACGTCGTCGGCCACGAGCGGCACGCCGACGCGCCGCCGGTCGATGCGAAGCACCGTCCCGCCCATACCGTCACCATCGAAAGTCCCGGCCGGCTCCGCGGCCTCCTCGGGCCTGGCCCGCTCGAGGTCAACTCCCGCCACCACCAGGCCGTCGACCCCGCCCGCCTCGGCGCGGGGCTCCGCATCGCCGCCCGCGCCGACGACGGCACCATCGAAGCGCTCGAACCGTCCGGGCCCGCCGACGCCTTCCTTCTCGCCGTCCAGTGGCACCCGGAAGATATCGCCCTCGGCCCGCCCGGCCCCATGCGCGACCAGGCACGCGCCCTGTTCGACGCGTTCGCCGCCGCCGCCCGGGAGTTCGCCCCCGCATGATCCTCCGCCGCCCCCGCGTGCAAATCGCCGGCATCTCCACGCTCGACGACGCGCTCGCCTGCGAACGCGCCGGCGCCGACGCCATCGGCTTCACCATCGGCCTGCCGACCGGCCCGCACAACGGCCTCGACGAAGCCGGCGCCGCTGCCATCATCCGCCGGCTCCCGCCGTTCATCACCCCCGTCCTCATCACCTACCGCGTCACCGCGGCCGAAGTGGTTCCCATGTGCCGCGCGATGGGCGTCAGCCAGGTCCAGCTCCACGCCCCGGCCGCCCCGGCCGAGCTGGAGCAGATGCGCGCCGCCATCCCCGGCCTGAAGCTCATCCTCGCCGTCAACGTCACCGGCCCCGAAGCGCTCGACCTCGCCCGCGAGCGCGCCGCCCGCGCCGATGCCCTCATCCTCGACACCTACGACCCGGCCACCGGCCGGCACGGCGCCACCGGCAAGACCCACGACTGGTCGCTCAGCGCCCGCATCGTCGAGGCCGTCGGCGTGCCCGTCATCCTCGCCGGCGGCCTCACGCCCGCGAACGTCGCCGCCGCCATCCGCCGCGTCCGCCCGTGGGGCGTCGATGTCCACACCGGCGTCGAACGCCCGGACGGCACCACCGACCACGACCTCGTCCGCGCCTTCGTCGCCATCGCCCACGCGACCCCGGTGCCGGTCCAACCCTAGCGCAGCAGCGCCGGCACGGGCCGACGCCCGAACCCCATCACCCCGCCGCGGATCGGCGGAATCTCCCCGGCCGGCCGCATCGCCGGGAACCGCTCGAGCAGCATCCGCAGCGCGATGCGCGCCTCCAGCCGGGCGAGGTTCGCGCCGAGGCAGTAATGCAGCCCCCAGCCGAACCCCAGCTGCGGGTTCGGGTCCCGCAGCAGGTCCACCTCGCCGGGGCGTTCGAACACCGCCGCGTCGTGGTTCGCCGCCGCGATGCACAGGAACACCGTCTCCCCCGCCCGCAGCCGCTGCCCGCCCCGCTCGTGGTCGATGCGCACCTTCCGCGGCATCACCCGCGCCGGCCCGCCGACGCGCATGAACTCGTCCACCGCCGTCTCGTCCGCCTCCGGGTGCGCCGCCAGCCATTCCCGCAGGTCTGGCCGTTCGAGCAGCAGCGCCAGCGTGTTGATCAGCAGCGTCGTCGTCGTTTCGTGCCCGCCGAACAGCAGCAGCGTGCACAGCCCCACCAGCTCGACCGGCTCCAGCCCGCCTGCCGGCGAATGCACCACGTACGAAAGCAGCGAATCATCCGGCTCCTGCCGCACCCGCTCGATGTGCCGCGCGAAGAACCCCATGAACTCCTCCGCCGCGCGCGCCACCGGCCCCTCCTCCACTGCTCCCGGCCGCAGCGAGAACACGAGACTCGCGATATCGTCCGACCACGCCTGGAACCGCTCCCGCTCCTCCCCCTCGACCCCCAGCACGGCGGCGATGACCAGGGCCGGCAGCGGCCGCGCGAACTCCGCCGAGAGGTCGACCGGCCCTTCCGCCTGCGCCAGCGCCGCCAGCCGCTCCGCCGCGATCGCCCGGATGCGCGCCTCCAGCCCGCCCACGGCCCGCGGGGTGAACGCCGCGGCCAGCGGCTCCCGCAGCCGGGTGTGCGCCGGCGGGTCGCGGAAGTTCAGCCACGCGTGCAGCATCTCCACCGCCCGGTGGAACGCCGCCGAACGGCCCTGCGCCGCCCGTTCGAACGTGTCCATCCGGTCCGACGAAAGCCGCTCCCCGTCCCGGAATCCCGCCGCCACCTCCGCGTGCGAGAGCACGACCCACGCCCGGTGGCGCGCGCTCCACTGCACATCGCCCGCCTCCCTGGCGCGCGCGAAGTAGCCCGCCGGGTCGCGGATGGAGGCCTCGCAGCCGGGGTCCACCTCCATGTCCGGGAGCCTACACCTTTCGCCGAGGGGTTTCACCCACGCGAAGCCCGCCATCACCCGCTACCATGGCCCGGAAGGCCGCCGCCATCCCGGCGGCTGCAGGAGGTCGCCCATGCCCGCCGGGTTCGTCATCCGCCCCGCCATGCCCGCCGAAGAGCCCGAACTCTACGCCATCCACCGCGCCGCCATGGAGGACTACATCGTCCAGACCTGGGGCCCCTGGGACGACGCCGACCAGCAGCACCGCTTCGCCGGCTCCTGGCCCGACCTCCGCCTCGCCATCGAAATCGACGGCGAGCTCGCCGGCTTCCTCGACCTCGACGAACAGGGCCCCACGGTCGATATCGCCGCCCTCGAACTCGCGCCCCGCTGGCAGCGCCAGGGCATCGGGTCGGCCATCATCCGGGCCGTCCAGGCGCGCGCCGCCGAACTCGAGCGGCCCGTCACGCTCCAGGTTCTCAAGGTGAACCCGGCCCGCGCCCTCTGGGAGCGCCATGGCTTCCGCAGCGTCGGCGAATCGGAGACCCACTACCAGATGGCCTGGCAGGCCGGCGCATGACCGCCCGGGCCGCACGCCGCCTCACCGCCTTCCTCGACGGCGAAGACCGGCCCGATATCCCCAACCCCATCCACTCGACCTCCGTCGCCCGCGCCCACGGCTTCGCCGGCCCCCTCGTCGGCGGCGTCACCGTCTACGGCTGGCTCGTCCCGTCCATCCTCGACCTCCTCGGCGAAGGCTGGCTCAGCAGCGGCTGGGCCGACGTCCGCTTCCGCCGCCCCGTCTACCCCGGCGACGGACTCGAAGCCGTCGCCGAGGGCCCGCCCGGCGGCCCGGTCGCGCTCCGCATGGCGAAGGCCGACGGCGCGGCTGCCATCGAAGGCGAAGCCGGCCTCGGCGGTGCGCCCTGGCTCGCCGAGCTTGCCCTCCCGGCCGACCGCCAGCCGTCCCGCCGCGCGACCCGCTCCCGGAGCTGACGCTCCAGACGGCCCCGCGCGGCCGCGACCTCCCTGCCATGGCCGTCGACCTCTCGCTCGAGGACGCCCGCGCGTGGGCGCTCGAAAAACAGCGCGACGGGCACGAGCGCTGGACCGGACCCGGCGCCCTCGCCCACCCTTCCTGGCTTGCCGCCCGCGCCACGCCCCTGCTCAAGCACAGCTACGCCTACGGCCCCTCCATCCACACCCGTTCGCAGATCCAGCACCTCGCACCAGCCCGCGCCGGCCAGCAGTTCACCGTCGCCGGCCGCCTCGTCGACGCCTTCGACGACCGCGGCCATCACACCGCCGTCCTCGACGTCGCCATCTTCGACGCCCCCGGCACGCTCGTCGCCCGCATCCGCCACACCACCATCTTCCGCATCCGCCCCCGCTGAGAAAGGAGAAGGGGAGGAGCGAGAAAGGGAGAAAGGGAGAAAGGGAGAATCCCCCTCCCCCAGGTCTCTTAACTGCCAACTCCCGCCTCCCGCCTCCCAACCCCGTAGTCGCGGGGCTCCGTCCCCGCGGAGGGCCGGCAAGGCCCACCCGAACGTGCGCATCCACCCGTCTCCCGCCTCCCGCCTCCC
>NZ_JANZZD010000043.1:0-12674 GCF_026419595.1 Tepidiforma sp.
GAGCAGCTCCTCCGCGTCCCGCTCCTCGTCCTGGACGACCTCGGCGCGCACCGCGGCACCGAATGGGCGGAGGAGCGGCTCTTCGCGCTCATCGATGCCCGCTACCGCGACGGCCTGCCGCTCGTCGTCACCTCGAACGTCGGCCTGCTCGATGTCGCGCCGCGCGTCCGGTCGCGGCTCGCCGATGCGCAGGTCAGCACCGTCGTCCCGTTCGCCGGCCCGGACCGGCGGATGGGCGCGCCGAGGGACGCCGCATGACCGCGCCGGCCAGCCGCCAGTCCGTCGCCTGCGAAGGCCGCGCGCTCGTCCTCGAGCCGGCCCGCGACGCCGCCGGCCGGCCGCGCCTCCGGCTCTCGGCCGTGCTCAACCCGTACGCCGGCGGCTACCTCCGCGTCACCGCCGCCGAGCTGACGCCGCGGCAGGCGCGCCAGCTCATCGACGCCATCGAGAACCTGCTCCTCGAGGAGGGACTGTCCGATGCGTGACGTGCTCGAGTTCGAAGTGCCGCTGCCGCCGGCCGAGGCCTCGCCGAACCTCCGCGCCTCCCGGCTGGCGCGGATGCGCGCGCTCGCCGGCTACCGCTGGCTCGTCGGCGCGCTCGCCCGGCAGGCGCTGGAGCGCTCCAGCTGGCCGATAGCCCCCCGCGTCCGCCTCTCGCTCACCTACCGGCTCGCCGGCGGCCGCGACGGCTTCTACCGGCCGAACGACCCGGACAACGCGCTGGCGGCGGCGAAGCCGCTCATCGACGGGCTGAGCGACGCCGGCCTCATCGAGGACGACAGCTGGCGCTGGCTCGAAATCGGCCGCATCGCCGCCGACCCGGACGGCGGGCCCGGCGTCCTCATCCGCGCGGAGGTGCTGGAGTGAGCCGCGCTGCGATGACGTGGGCCTGGCTCGCGCAGACGTTCCGCAGCTGGCGCATCGTCGGCGTCCGCGCCTCCGGCGACGCCGCCCGCCAGGAAGTCGTCGTGACGCTCGTCCGCCGGGGAGGGGGACGGGGCGAGTCGCCCGGTGCGGAGGTGGGACGATGAGGGCGATGGTGAGCCGCTGGCACGTCCGCCGGACGCCCCGGTCCGGCCTGATCGCGCGAAGCCGCGGCGCGTGGGACGCGCTGCGGCGGCGCGTGCTCGATGAGGCCGGCTGGGCCTGCGAGCTGTGCGGCAACCCGGCCGCAGAGGTGGACCACCGCATCCCGCTCGCGCTCGGCGGGACGGACGACCGGTGGAACCTCCGCGCGGTCTGCCGGGCGTGCCACCGCCGGCTGACGGCGTCCATCCGCCGCGGAGGGGGAGGGGGGTCGAAAACTTCGCCGCCGGACCCCCGGGAGCGCGCCCCCCAGGCTTCTTCGCACACGGCCGGGTTTCCGGCCTTCACCGGAGGTGACCGATGGGAGCACGCGGACCGCTGCCGCTGACTGCTCATGAGCGCCGGCTCCGCGGCGAAGCGGCGCCTGCCCGGACGATGGCCGACGTCGGCCGTCCGGGCCGCCCGACGATGCCGCGGAACCTCGGCCCTGACGGGCGCGCCGAGTGGCGCCGGGTGACGCGCATGCTCGCCGACCGCGGACTGCTCGACCAGGCCGACCGCGCCGTCATCACCGCCTACTGCCGGACGTGGGAGCGCTGGCTGGAGCTCGATGGCCTCGCCCGCGAGTACGCTGAGCCGACGCCAGCCGGCCGCGCCCTCAGCCCTGAGTGGCGAGCGCTTCGGGAGTGCACGCAGCAGCTGCTGAACCTGGCCGCCCAGCTCGGCATGACGCCGGCGTCCCGCCTTCGCCTGCCTGCTCCGTCCCAGGAGCAGCAGGCCGACCCCATCGTGGAGCTGATCCGCCGTGCCGACCGCAGCGCCGGCTGACTCCCCCGTCAGGGCCTACGCCGAGGCTGTCGTACGCGGTGAACAGCCGGCCGGCGAGCTGGTTCGGCTGGCCTGCGAGCGCCACCTGCGCGACCTCGAGGAGGGGCGCCGCCGAGGCCTCCGTTGGGACAACGCTGAGGCGGAGCGCGCCATCCAGTTCGTTCAGCATCTCCGGCAGTCGCGCGGCCAGTGGGCCGGCCGGCCGCTCGAACTGCTGCCGTGGCAGCAGTTCGTCGTCGGTTCGCTGTTCGGCTGGCGGCGCGCCGACGGCCTCCGCCGGTTCCGCCGCGGCTACATCGAGGTCGCCCGGAAAAATGGCAAGTCCACGATGGCTGCGGCCATTGCGCTCTACCTCCTGCTGGCCGATGGCGAGCCCGGCGCAGAGGTGTACTGCGCCGCGACGAAGCGGGACCAGGCGAAGGTCACCTGGGAGGAGGCGTGGCGGATGGTCCAGCAGACGCCGGCCCTCCGGGCGATGACGGCCGGCGTGCCGAGCCGGGCGAACCTGACCGTGCCGTCCACCTGGTCGAAATTGGAGGCGCTGGGCCGCGACGCCGACACCCTGGACGGCCTGAACCCGCACGGCGTCATCATCGACGAGCTGCATGCGCACGAGGACCGGGACACCATCGACCGGCTGGAGACGGCGCTCGGCGCGCGCCGCCAGCCGCTGCTGCTGTTCACGACGACGGCCGGGCTCGAGGACCGTCCGGCCTGGGTGGCGACGCGGGGATACGCGGAGCGGGTGGTCCGGGGATTCGAGGACGACCGCTGGTTCGTCTACATCGCCTGCATGGACCCCGCGGACGACTGGACCGACCCGGCGAACTGGCCGAAGGCGAACCCGTCGCTCGGCCAGACGCTCCGGCTGGAGGACCTCGAGCAGGAGGCGCGCGAGGCGCTGGGCTCGCCGGCCCGGCAGGCGGCGTTCCGGGCGCTGCGCCTGAACACGCCGGCCGCCATCGCCGGCGGCTGGCTCGACCTGCGGGAGTGGGACGCGTGCTGCGACCCTGGTCTGACGCTGGAGGCGTTCCGGGGGCGCCCGTGCTGGGCCGGGTTGGACCTCGCCACGACCCGCGACACCACCGCGCTCGCACTGGTGACGCGCCTGAACGACGGCCGCTTCGCAGCGTGGGAGGAGTACTGGGTGCCGGCCGAGACCATCGCGGCCCGCTCACGGGAGGACCAGGTGCCCTACGTCGCGTGGGCAGAGGCCGGGTGGCTGCATGCGACGCCGGGTGCTGTCACCGACTACGGCGCCGTGCGCGCCCGGCTGCGCGAGCTCGTCGACGACTGGGGCATCGACATCCGGGAGCTGGCGTACGACCGCTGGAACGCCTCCCAGCTCATCGTCGAGCTCCGCGCCGACGGGCTCGTATGCACGCCGCACGGCCAGGGACACGCGTCGATGGCGGGACCGTGCCGCGACCTCGAGACGCTCCTCGGCGCCGGCAGGCTGGTGCATGCGCCGAACCCGGTGACGCGCTGGATGGCCGGGAACGTGGTGACGGAGATGGACGCCGCCGGCAATCAGAAGCCGTCGCGGCGGAACTCCACTGACCGGATCGACGGCATCGTGGCGCTGCTGATGGCGCTCGGCCGCGCCGCCGGCTCGAGCCAGCCTGAGAGCGCCGGCCCGACGCTCTGGGTCGACGGCGAGGACGGGGGATGAGCGCGGTGGCGGCGCCATGGCGGCGGAGCCCGGTCGCTGAAGCGGTTCTGGCGTATCTCTGGAGCCACCGGTGGGCGCCGGTCGGCGTGGCCGAGCTGGCGGAGGCGTGCGCAGCGTCGCCGCGGGCGGTGAAGTGGGCGGTCGCGCGGCTTCGCGACGCGGGTGTCGGCATCCGCTCCAGCCGTGACGGCTACCAGCTCGCTGACCTGCCGCGGGGCGCGATGGTGGCGTGCCCCCGATGCGGCCGCGCCCTCTGCCGTCCGCACGCCGGCGTCCTGGGCCGGTGGGTCTGCCGCGCCTGCGGCTGGGCGGACGAGCCGGAGCCGAGGGCGTGGGCGCCGCTCGTGGTGCGGCTCGCTCCGCGCACCTGCGGGTACTGTGGGGGAGAGATCGGCCGAACCAGCGCCGAGCGCGCCGCCCGCGACGCGCGCCACGGGCTCGCCTACTGCAGCCTGGCCTGCGCTGTTGCCGCCGGCGGGCGCCGGCGGCGGAAAGGGGAGGACGCATGAAGACCGCGCTCTCGTTCGCCATGGAGGTCGCCGGCGTCGTGCTCGTGGCCGGGTCGCTCGGATGGGCGCTCCACCCGGCGGTAGGCGGCGTCATCGCCGGCGCCTACCTGGTCACCATCGCCCAGTTCGTCGGGAGGGAGCGCTGATGCCGCTGCTCGGTGCGCTGTCGAAGGCGCTCCGCGTCCAGCTGACGCCGCCCGGGGCCGAGCTGGCTCTGCTCGGCAGCTACCCGACGCGCGCCGGCGTAACGGTTTCCGAGGAGGGTGCCCTTCGCGTCGCGGCCTGCTGGATCGCCACGACGCTCATCGCGGATGAAGTGGCGACGCTCTCGGCCCGCATCGTCCTCCGGGACGACGTCCGCCGCGAACCGCGCAGGCCGCCGGAGCTGCGGCCGCTGTGGGACCGCCCGAACCCGGACCAGACGCTGGTGGAGTGGCGCGCCTCCACGGTGCTCTCGCTGCTCCTCTGGGGCGCGGCGTACATCGTGCCGACGTGGGACCGCGCCACCGGCGCCCTCGTCCAGCTCGCGACGCTGCACCCTGGGCGCTGCAGCCTCCGCCGCCTGGACGACGGCGGCTTCGAGGTGCGCTACCGTCCGGCCGGCGCCGGCGAGCTCGCCCTCCGCGCCCAGCGCGGCCGCCGGCCGGAGGTGGTGATGGTCCGGCTGTTCGACCTGCCCGGCGTCCTCGAGCCGGTCTCGCCGGTGCAGCAGGCGGCCGAGCTGCTCGGCCTCTCGCAGGCGTACGAGCGCATCGCCGCGCGGCTGGCCGGCCGCGGCCTCGCACCGGCCGCCGTGCTGACGTTCGACGACCCAATTCCCCCGGAGGTGGCGCGGGAGTACGGCCAGCGGCTGACGGCGCTGCACGGCGGCCCGGAGAATGCCGGCCGGGTGGCCGTCCTCGGCGGGAAGGGGGCGCGGCTCGAGCGGCTCACGATGTCGCCCGCCGATGCCGAGCTCGTCGCCCAGAGCCGGCGGGTGTTCGACGTGCTCCTGGCGCTCTGGCGGGTGCCGCCGACCGTCGCCGGCATCGTGGACCGCCCGAGCACCTGGGGCACCGGCATGGCTGAGCTGGCGCGGGGCCTCGAGCGGTTCACCCTCCGGCCTATCGCGCGGCGTCTCGAGGCCGCCATCGAGGATGGCATCCTCCGCTGGGTCGACGAGGGGCTGCAGTACCGGCTGCGGTTCGACGCGCTGCTGTCTGCGTCGCCGAAGGAGCGGGCGGAGGTGGAGCAGATCCGGCTGCTGAGCGGGATGACGAGCGTCGACCGGGTGCTCGCCCTCGAGGATGAGCCGCCGCTGAGCGAGGACGAGGACGTGCTGCTCCCGCTGAACGTCCAGACCCGCCGGGAGCGTGAGCGGGCAGCGCGTCTGCGCCAGGCGGAGGTGTACGCCCGGCTGCTGGCGGCCGGCATCGGCGAGGCGCGCGCGGCGCAGCTCGCCGGCATCGAGGACGGCAGGTAGCCCGCGTCCGCCGCCCTACCGTGGCGGCAGGAGGACGGGATGGAGCACCGGCCCATCGAATCGAAGAGCGTCCGGGCGCCGGTCGACTGGGCCCCTCAACGGGAGGGCGAGTTCGCCGCGCGCTTCAGCACGTTCGGCGTCGTCGACGCCGACGGCGACGTCACCCTGCCGGACGCGTTCACCGACGGCCAGCCGGTCATCATCGGCGCCTGGGGGCACGACCGGAAGCGTCTGCCTGCCGGGCGCGGCACCGTTCGCGTCCGCAATGACGGCGCCTACGTCGAGGGCGCGTTCTTCCTCGAGACGGAGGCCGGCCGTGAGACCTACGCCACGGTGAAGGGCCTCGGCGACCTGCAGGAGTGGAGCTACCTCTACATCCCGACTGAGGTCTCCTATGAGATGCGCGACGGGCGCGAGGTGCGCATCCTCCGGAAGGTTCAGCTGATCTCCGTCGACCCCGTCGATATCGGCGCCGGGGTAGGGACGGCGACGGTCGCCATCAAGGGGCGGACGCTGGCAGAGGACGTCTGCGGGGCCGCGGACGAAGCCCTCCGCGTCGCCCGGCGGCTGGCCGAGCGGGCGGCAGTCCGGGGAGCGGACGGCCGCGGTCTCGGCGCAGCCGCGGAGGCCGCCGCCAAGGCCGCCGCGGACCTCCGCGCCGCGGCGGACGAAATCGAGCGGGCGCTGCGCGCATCGGGGCAAGTCGGGGCAAAGT
Source organism: Tepidiforma sp. (assembly GCF_026419595.1). Taxonomy (NCBI): domain Bacteria; kingdom Bacillati; phylum Chloroflexota; class Tepidiformia; order Tepidiformales; family Tepidiformaceae; genus Tepidiforma; species Tepidiforma sp. The sequence goes on from NZ_JANZZD010000043.1 coordinate 6,213, forward strand.
TCGCGGCTATCGCTGCCGGCGCCGCCGCCCGGGCCGCCATCGCCCGGGCCATTCTCGCTTCGAAGGAGTTCGAACATGCCGTTCGCCATTGACATCCACGGGAAGGAGCACATCCAGCGCCTGCCGCTCGACCGGGCCCAAAAGGCGCTCGCCGAGCGGACCGAGTGGCTCGAGGCGGTCCTGCGGGAGGCCGGGCCGGAGCTGGATGCGAAGGCCGTGCGGACCGTCCAGCTCGAGGACGGTGCGGAGCTGTCCGGGCTCGTCCGGCGCGTGAGCGACGAGCTCGAGGCGCTGACCGACCGGGTGCAGGAGCTGCGGAAGCAGGAGGCGGTGCTGGAGAAGGCGCGCGCCGAGGCGGCGCGCGTGCTGCCGGCGCCGGCGGCCGGCGATGCCCCGGCCTACCGGTCGCTCGCCGATGTGGCGCGGAAGACCGGCGCGCTCGCTGCGATGAAGGAGCTGCGCGCCGCCTCGGCCGTCGTCGAGGACGCCGACCCGGCCGCGCTCATCCTCGGCAAGGCGACGATGACAACGTCCGCCGGCATCGCTCCCGAGACGGCGCGGACCGGGCAGGTCGCATTCGCCGCCGTGCAGCCGCCGCGCATCATCGACATCATCCCCGCCTACCCGACCGGCCAGGCGGCGGTCGTGTATCTCGAGGAGACGACGTTCACCAACGCCGCTGCTGAGCGCGCCGAGGCCGCCGTCTACGCCGAGGCCGCCCTCGCCTACACGGAGCGGAACGTGCCGGTGCGGTCCATCGGCGTCTCTCTGCCCGTCACCGATGAGCAGCGGGAGGACGTCGCCGGCGTCGAAGCGCTCATCGACGGCCGCTTGCGGACGATGCTCCAGCTGCGGCTGGATTCGCAGATCCTCAACGGCAACGGGACGGCGCCGAACCTGCTCGGGACGCTGAACGTCAGCGGCATCCAGACGCAGGCGCGCGCGACTGACCCGCACCCGGACGCCATCCTGAAGGCGATGACGAAGGTTCGGACGACCGGCGCAGCCGAGCCGTCCGCCGTCATCCTCAACCCCTCCGACTGGCAGACCGTTCGGCTGGCGAAGACGACCGACGGGGCCTACCTCTTCGGCCCGCCCTACGATGCCGGCATCCCGCGCATCTGGGGCGTGCCGGTCGTGGCGAGCTCGGCGCTGGCACAGGGGACCGGCATCGTCGGCGACTACGCCGCCCACGCCGGGCTGTTCCTCCGCGCCGGCATCGAGGTCCAGGTCGCCCTCTCGAACGACGACTTCGTGAAGGGGAAGGTGACGTTCCGCGCCGGGATGCGCGCCGCGGTCGTCCATTTCCGGCCGGCCGCGTTCTGCACCGTCACCGGGCTGTAGGAGGCGGTTCGATGCTCGAGATCGAGGCGCTCCGCCAGCAGCGCGCCGGCGCCGCTTACCAGTCGCCCGCCCGCATCTGCCTCACGGCGGACGGCGAGCTGGTCGACTGCAGCGACCCGGCGGCGGCCACCCTCCTCGTCGGCGAGGGCGGCGAGATTCCGTGGGAGGTGGCCGAGCGGTACGGCCTCGTCGCCAGCGGCGGCGAGGAGCCCCCCGGCGGGAAGCGCGCAGCCCGCGGCAAACGGGTCCCTGACGCGCAGGTGGAGGACAAGGGCGCATGACCTGGTCGCTGGCGCGGGCCGGCGACCTGCGTGAGGAGCTGCGTCTCCCGGCGGCATCGGCTGCCGCGGATGAGGCGCGGCTCCTCCGCCTGCTCGAGGACGTCTCGGCCGGCATCGAGAACTGGCTCGGCCGCAGCCTCCGCGTCGTCGAAAACGCCGTGACGGTCGTCGACGGCTTCGGAGGCAGGGTTCTCCCCATCCCGGACCATGCGGCCGTCCCGGCGGTCGCCTGCGACCTCGATCGGGATGGCATCTACGAGACGTCCGTCCCGGCTGCAGACCTCCGCGCCGTCCGGTTCCACACGGCGGTCACCGGGCTCGTCCTGCTGACGGGCGCGCCCATTGCGGCCTGGCCGACAGGCGAAGGGGCTGTCCAGCTGACCGGCACGCGCGGCTTCGGCGACGAGAGTGAGCCGCTCGGCACGCTGACGGCGCCGCTCTCGGCATCGGCCTCGACGATGACGCTGCCCGCCGGGGCAGGCCCTGGCGACACGCTCGTCATCGACGGCGAACGGATCTACGTCCGGACGTCAGCCGGCGCCGTCGCCCGCGGCGTGCGGGGGACGGCAGCTGCGGCCCACCCCGCCGGGGCAGCAATCGAGCGCGAGGTCTACCCGAGAGCGCTCGTGCGGGCGGCGCTCCTGCAGGCCGCCCGCCTGCACCGTGAAGGGCTCGAGGCGTACGCCGCCGCCGGCGGCGGCGAGTTCGTCGGGCCGGTCATGTCGACGACCTACCCGGTGGTGCGCGACCTCCTCGCGCCGTACCGGAGGACGTTCGCGGCGGTGGCCTGATGGCGAAGGAGAAGAAGTCCGGGAACATCTACGTTTCGATCGGCATTCCCGATGCCGACGTCCGCCGCCTCACGCGTCTCATCAACCTGCTCTCCGACCGTGAGGCTCCGTTCCTCGCGGCCGGGCTGCAGGAAGCGCAGCGCATCTTGGTCGACGAGATCAGCTCGCGCGCTCCGCGGGTGGTCGTCCCGACCATCCGTGCTCACCCGGTCGGGCCGCGCTCCCGGAACGCCACCATCACCATCAGCCACGGCGCGGCGAAAGAGATGGAGTTCGGCCGGAAGAAGCCGCGCTGGATTCGGCCGCGCCTCAAGCGGGTGCTCTGGTGGCCAGGAGCCGAACACCCGGTGCGGAAGGCCCGGCATGGGCCGTTCGCTGCGAGGCCGTTCATCGGCGTGATGGACCGCGGCCATGCGATCGGGGCGGCCGAGCCGCGCATCCGCGACGTGCTCGCCGCCGCCATCGACGCGGAGTTCGACCGGCTGGCGGGAGGAGCGTGATGCTCGACACTGCGGCCGTCCTCGCCCGTGTCCGGGAGCTGGTCGCCGGCGAGCTCGCGCCGATGGCCGTCTACGCCGCCGGCGATCCCGACCACCCGCTGCCGCCGGCCGCAGCGGCGAGCCCGGCGGTGTTCATCTACCGCGGCCGGACGCTCGAGTTCGAGGTGAGCGCCGCGGACCAGACCCACGAGTACGAAGTCGTCATCGTGCTGGCGCAGGGCGGCGCCTGGGAGGCCGGCCAGTCCGACCTGCTGCCGCACGTCGACCGGCTCATGGACCTGTTCGCGCGCCGTCTCCAGCTCGGGCGGCCTGACGTGGTCGTCGTGCGGTTCATCGAGTGCTCGGGCCTGTCGGCCATCGACTGGGGCGGCCAGCGGCTGCAGGGGTATGAGCTCCGCTATGCGGTTCGCCAGCGGGCGCCGGCGGCGCCCGGGGTGTAGCTCGACACCAGAGGAGGACCATGTAGCCATGCGGCTCCGCTATCTCGGCCCAGACCCCGCCATCGACGCGGCGCTGCCCCTGCCGGAGGGGTGGCCGGCCGCAGACCACGACGAGCCTGACCCGGCGGCAGCCGCCGCGAAGCTGGCCAGCGGCCTGTACGCCGAGCACGCTGCGCGCGGCGGGCGCCGGCGGGCCGAGCCTGACCATGAACAGGAGGTGACCGATGCCGGCGATTCGACCACTGCGTAAGCTCCAGGTCGCGCTCGAGACATCGCCCGGCACGCCTGTCGCAGCGACGCGGATTCTCCGCGGCGGCGGCCGGCTGACGGAGAAGCGGGAGACCTACCGCACCGAATACCCTCACGGGGTGCGCGCCGCTGCCGGCGGCGCCGGCGTCATCACCCGCCGGTGGACGGAGTGGGAGTGGGAGAGCGAGCTGGCGCTCGAGGAGATCGGCTGGTGGCTCCAGTCCGGCGTCCGGCAGGTCACGCCGACCGGCTCGTCGGACCCGTACACCTGGACGTGGGAGCCGAATCTCGGCTCGGCCGGGCTCTCCGTCCAGACCATCAGCCTCGAGTACGTCGAATCGGACGGGACGACCAACCACTACACGGCGGCCGCTGCCTACGGCGTGACGACGCAGCTCAGCTTCGAAGTCGGCACGGAGAAGGTCGCATCGGTGAAGGCCAGCGGGCAGGCGCGAGCGCGGCAGTCGACGGCCCCGAGCAACACCGCGACCGCTGTCTCGGCCCGCACGCTGCTGCCCGGCCCGCTGTTCAAGGTGTGGTGGGACACGAGCTGGACGGGGTTGGGCACGACCCAGCTCGCCGGCATCGTCCGCGAGGCGAAGGTCGAGATAAAAACCGGCTGGGAGCCGGCGTGGACGCTCGACGGCCGGGCAGACCTGGACTGGACGCAGGCGCAGCCCGGCCTCATCGACGTCTCGGCCGACCTCACGATGGAGCTGGACGCCGTGGCGGCGGCCCGCATCGCGAACTGGCGCGCCAACGACCTCGCCTTCGTCCGGCTGGCGGCCGCACCGTCCGCGAACCGCGAGTTCCGGTTCGACCTGTCGGCCCGCCTTGCCGACGAGCTGTCGTTCGGCGAGGAGGGCGAGGTGACCACCGTGTCGCTGAAGCTGGCCGGCGTCTACGACCCGGCGAGCCAGAAGCTGCTCAGCATCCAGGTGAAAAACGGGAGTTCGTCGCTGTGATCAACCGTTTCGCACGAACCGACGAGACCGTCCGCATCGACCTCCGCGAGTTCGACGGGTCCGACGACTGGGTCGAGGTTCGGGCCGCGCTCTCGTGGGGCGACATGCTCGCCGTCCGGAAGGCGTCGATGCCGCGGGCGACGGCCGCCCCGGGAACGCCGGAGATGGAGGTCCAGATCGACGTCGGCGCCCGGTCGCTGGAGCTGCTGGCGCGGGCCATCGTGCGCTGGTCCTTCCGCGCCGCCGAGGGTGACCCGGCGCCGCTGCCGGTCTCGCGGGATCTCATCACGAAGCTGGACGCCCGGCTGGCCGACTGGCTCGCCGAGCGGGTGGACAGCCTCTACGGCGAGGGCAGCCGCGCGGGGGCCTGAGCCCCGCGGAGCGACTCCGCCGCGGGGCGCGGCTCGACCGCCTGCTCGAGGAGGATGACCGGCTCATGGCTGCCTGGATAGCGCGCCGAATGGGCTGCACCGTCTCCGAGGTCCTCGCCGAGCCGGCGTGGGCCATCGAGGCGTGGCTCGAGGCGGCCGAGCTCGAGGCGGCGCTCGCCGACCGGGAGGTGCGCCGTGCCAGGCCGTGACGCCGAGCTCCGCATCGCCATCCGGGCCGTCAACGAAGCCAAAGCCGCCCTGGGCGAGGTGCAGGCTGACCTCAGGGCGCTGCAAGACGCCGCCGACCAGGCGAACGGCCGGTTCGGGGCCGTCGGCGCGGCGCTCTCCGGGCTCGGCTCGTCGATGCAGACCGTCGGGAAGTACGCCATGGCCGGGATGGCGGCCGGCATCGGCGCCGTCGCCGGCGGGCTCGGGCTCGCGCTGAAATCCAGCGCGGACTTCGAGCGGCAGCTGAACATCGTCGCCTCCGTCGCCGGCGCCACCGGGAGCGAGCTCGCCGCGCTCCGCCAGACGGCGCTCGACCTCGGCGAATCGACGGCGTATTCGGCGGGCGAGGTGACGCAGGCGATGGAGGTGCTCGCCGCGAACGGCATCAGCGCGAAGGACATCGTCGAAGGGGCTGCCCGCGCCGCGCTCGACCTCGCCGCCGCCGGCTCGACCTCCCTCGTGCAGGCCGCCGACACCGTCTCGACGGCGATGGCTGTCTGGGGCCTCTCCACGGCCGACCTGACGGACACGGTGAACCGGCTCGCCGGCGCCGCCAACGTCTCCCGGTTCGGCGTCGAGGATATGTCGCTCGCCATCGCGCAGGGCGGCGGTGCGGCCTCCGCGGCCGGCGTGGAGTTCGCCGATTTCGCCGCCGCCATCGCCGGCATCGCGCCGCTCTTCGCCAGCGGGAGCGACGCCGGCACGAGCTTCAAGACGTTCATCCAGCGGCTCGTCCCCGATTCGAAGCCGGCGCGCGAGGCGATGATGGAGCTCGGCCTCATCACCGCTGACGGCGCGAACAAGTTCTTCGACGCCACCGGGAAGATGCGGCCGATGGCCGAGGTGGTGGACGAGCTGAACCGCGCCGTCAGCCGGCTGAGCGAGAAGGACCGGACGCGGCTGCTCTCGAACGCGTTCGGCACGGACGCGATGCGGACGGCCATCGGTCTCTCGCGGATGACGAAGGAGGAGTTCATCGCGCTGCAGACGGCGATGGGCGAGGCCTCGGCGGCGGAGATCGGCCAGCAGCGGATGCAGGGGCTGGCCGGCGCGATGGAGCAGTTCAAGGGGGCCCTGGAGACGGCGCGCATCGAAATCGGCGACCGGCTGAACCCGATCGCCACCCGCTTCTTCGAGGCGCTCGCCGGGTTCGTGCCGACGCTGAAGGAAGGCATCCTGAACGCGATGGACCGGTTCTCCGCCGACGTCCTGCCGCGGCTGCAGGCGGCGCTGGACGGGGTGCGGAGCGCGTGGGACCGGTTCCGGGAGCCGATCCTGCAGTTCCTCCAGAGC
>NZ_JANZZD010000044.1:0-9684 GCF_026419595.1 Tepidiforma sp.
GAGCGTGCCCTCCGCAACCTCGCCGCGCAGGCCCACCCCGCCTTCCCCGTCACCATCTACTACGCCTACAAGCAGGCCGAGACGAAAGGCGACGGCGCCGCCGCCAGCACCGGCTGGGAGACCTTCCTCGAGGCCGCCATCCGCGCCGGCTTCGCCGTCACCGCCACCTGGCCCATGCGTACTGAGCGCTCCGCCCGGTCGAACGCCATGGACGTGAACGCCCTCGCCTCGAGCATCGTGCTCGCCTGCCGGCCGCGCCCCGCGGATGCGCCCCGCGCCACCCGCGCGCAGTTCCTCCAGGAGCTCGCCGCCGCCGTCCGCGCCGCCCTCCCCGTCATGATCTCCGGGCAGGTGGCCCCGGTCGACCTGGCCCAGGCCTCCATCGGCCCCGGCATGGCCGTCTACTCCCGCTTCGGCGACGTCCTCCGGCAGGATGGCAAGCCCGTCACCGTCCGCGAAGCCCTGCAGGACATCAACGCCGCCATCGCCGCCTACCGCACGGAGCGGACGAGCTCGTTCGACCCCGAGACGCGCTTCTGCCTCGACTTCTACGACCAGTTCGGCTTCGGCGAAGCGGAGTACGACCAGGCGACGGTGCTCGCCCGCGCCCAGGCCGTGGCGGTCGATGCCCTCGAGCGGAAGGGCCTGCTGGAGGCCGGCCGCGGCCGGGCGCGGCTCCGCCGCCCCACCGAATTCCCCGCGGGTGCCGCCGCGCTGGATGACCGCCCCTTCGGCGGCAGCACCTGGGAGGCCTGCCTCCGCCTCGCCGTCACCCTCGAGCGGGAGGGCGAAGCCGCCGCCGGCGAGCTGGCCGCCGCCCTCGGCGAAGGCCCCAGCGCCCGCGCGCGCGAGCTCGCCGCCTGGCTCTACACCATCGCCGAAAGCCGCAAGCGCACCCAGGACGCCCTCCGCTTCAACGCCCTCAACGCCTCGTGGCACGAGGTGCAGCAACGGGCCGCCGAGGCCGCCCGCGGCAGCCAGGCCCGCCTCATCTGACCCATCCCCATGCAGGAGCACCAGCGATGACCCAGCCCAGCGACCCCGCCGCCCGCGCCGCGACGATGATCCGGCTGCTGACCGAAACGCTCGCCCCCTTCGTCGAGCGCACACTGAAGCAGGCCGGCGCCGGCTGGTGGACGAACTACGTCCTCCCCTTCGTCTCGCCGATCACCCGGCAGCAGCTGCCGCCGACGCCCCCGAAGGGGCCCGGCGCCCTCGCGAGGCTCGACCTCGCCGACCTCCTCTCCCTCATCATCCGGAACTGGGACACCGTGTTCCGGAGCCGCATGCCCGCGGCGGCCCGCTCCTACGCCGAGGAGCTGCGCCAGTTCCGGAACGACTTCGCCCACATGCAGGCCAAAGGCCTTTCCGAGGCCGCCGTGCGCCGCGCCATCGATACGGCCGCGCTCCTCCTCGAGTCCATCGACCGCTCCGCCGCCGCGGCCGTGCGCGCGCTGAACGAGGCGTCCGCGCCGACGCCTCCGCCGCCGCCCCCCGTCCCCGACCCGGAGCCGCCCTCCGGCGGGAAGACCGAGCCGCCCCCCGCGCCCCCGCCCGCCGGCCCGCCGGCGGCCTTCGCCGACCCGGGCCTGCGCCCCTGGCGCGAGCTCGTCGTCCCGCGGGAGGACGTCCGCGCCGGGCGCCTCACCCAGGGCCAGTTCGCCGCGGACCTCCACGAGGTCTACCGGAACAACCCGGAGGTCGGGAAGGAGTACACCGACCCGCGCGAGTTCTTCGACCGCACCTACGTGACCGCCGGCCTGCGCGACTTCCTCCGGACGGCGCTCCGCCGCCTCACCGGGCAGGGCGGCGACCCGGTCATCCAGCTGAAGACGGGCTTCGGCGGCGGCAAGACGCACACCATGCTCGCCCTCTACCACATGGCCAAATCCGGCGCCGAGATCGTCAGCGACGTGCCCGTCCTGAAGGAGCTGAGCCAGGAGCTCGGGGTCAAAATCCCGAAGGCGAACGTCGCCGTCCTCGTCGGCACCAAGATCTCCGCCACCGCGCCCTTCGACGACGACCCGGAGCTGAAGTCGCTCGGCATCAGCCTGAAGACGCTCTGGGGCCACATGGCGTGGCAGCTCGGCGGCTGGAACGCCTACAAGCTCGTGCAGACCGCCGACGAAACCGGCGTCGCCCCCGCCGACGAGATCCGCAAAGTGCTCGAGATGACGGCGCCCTGCATCGTCCTCATCGATGAGCTCGTCGCCTACGGCCGCAACCTGCCGACCGGCGCGGGCAAGCGGGTGCCCGGCGGCACGCTCGAATCGCTCCTCAGCTTCATCCACTCCCTCACCGAGATCGCGAAGGCGACGCCGAACGTCATCATCGCCGCCTCCATCCCCGAATCCGATATGGAGATCGGGGGCGTGCAGGGCCAGCAGGTGCTCCAGCGCATCCAGCAGACCTTCGGCCGCATCGAAACCGCGTGGCAGCCGGTCCAGCCGATGGAATCGTTCGAAGTCGTCCGGCGGCGGCTGTTCGAGCGCGTGGACCCCGACGCGCGCGACATGGTCGTCGCCGCCTTCACGAAGTACTACCGGGAACACCCGGCCGATTTCCCGCGGGAGACGCAGGAGCGGGAGTACGAGCAGCGGATGCGGGCGGCCTACCCCTTCCACCCGGAGCTGTTCGACCGGCTCTACCAGGACTGGAACGGCGCCATTCCGCACTTCCAGTCGACCCGCGGCGTGCTGCGCCTGCTGGCGGGGGCCGTGCAGGCGATGTGGCGCGATAACGACCCCTCGGCGCTCATCATGCCGGCCACGCTCCGGCTCGATCTGCCGGTCGTACGCGAAGAGCTGATGCGCTATCTGCCGCCGGCCTTCCAGTCGGTCATCGATGCGGACGTCGAGGGGCCATCGTCGGAGGCGATGCAGATCGACCTCGCGAATCCGCGCTTCGGGAAGGTGCTCGCCGCGCGCGCCACCGCCCGGACGATCCTGCTCGGGAGCGTCCCCGGCAAGGCGGCGCCGGGGCTCGAGGACGTCCGCATCCGGCTCGGCGCCGCCCGCCCGGGCGAGCCGGTGGCCACCTACAACGACGTGCTCGCCCGCCTGAGCGAGCGGCTCCAGTTCCTCCATACGAGCGGGAGCCGGTACTGGTTCGAAGTGCGCCCCAACCTGAACAAGGCCGTGGCCGACCGCCTCAGCCGGATCAGCGACGACGATGCCCACGCCCTGCTCGAAGCCCGGCTGCGCGATGATGCGGACCGGGCCGGGTTCGCCGCGAAGCACGTCGCCCCCGCCTCCAGCGGCGACGTGCCCGATGAGGCCGAAGTCCGGCTCGTCGTCATCGCGCCGCGGCTCCCGCACCGCGCCGGCGAATCGGATTCGCCGGCCATGACGTGGGCGCGGGAGCTGCTGCAGAACCGGGGGAGCCAGCCCCGGCTGGCGCGGAACATGGTCGTCTTCGCCGCGCTCGATGCCGAAACCCACGCCCCCCTCGTCGAGGCTGCCAAGTCGTTCATCGCCTGGAAATCGATCTACGACGAACGGAAGCAGCTCAACCTGGACGACACCCAGGTGCAGCAGGCGGCCGACGGCCGCGACCGGGCGGCCGCCGCCATCGCGGCGCTGCTGGAGAGCGGCTACCGGTGGGTCATCGTGCCGCACAGCCAGGCCGTACAGCGTGACGGGACCTGGACCGTCGAGCCCGAGCAGATGCGCGCCATCGACACCGCCGGCAAGCTCGGCGGCACCGGCTCGCTGGCGAAAAAAGTCATGGCCGCGCTCCAGGCGGACGAACTCCTGCTCGAATCGTGGTCACCCGTGTTCCTCACGCAGGAGCTCGAGCGCTGGTTCTGGCCGCAGGGGATGCAGCACATCGGCATCAAACAGCTCTGGGAAGAAAACCTCGCCCGGTACACCTATTTCCCGCGGCTGCTCAACCGGCAGGTGCTGCAGCGGACCGTCCAGGCCGGCGCGGCGGCGGAGGACTACTTCGGCTACGCCGATGGCTTCGCCGACGGCAAGTACCTCGGGCTCGCGTTCGGCTCGCGTCCCGCGGCCGTCAACATCGATGCGAGCGCCGTCATCGTGCGAAAGGAGGTCGCTGCGAAACACCAGGAAGCGAAAGCGAAGCCAGGTGATCCCGGGCCCCATGGGCCGGGGAATGGGCCGGGCGGGGGGCCGGGAGGTTCCGGCGGCCCAGGAGGCGGAGGCCCAGCGAGGCAGGAGCCGCGCCGGTTCCACGGTCAGGTGAAGCTGAACCCCCTGCGGGTCGCGGGCTCTGCCGCGCAGGTCGCCGATGAAATCATCCAGCATCTCGCGGACGTCCCCGACGCCGAGGTGGAGGTCATCCTGCTCGTCCAGGCGGAATCGAAGGAGGGGTTCAGCCCCGAGGTGCGGCGCGTGGTGAGCGAGAACGCCGCCGCCCTGAAGTTCCAGTCCTGGGCCTTCGAAGAGGAGTGAGGGGGCCACTAAGTCGTCGTAATCGTTCGGGCTCGCCAATTGCTTGCGCAATGGAGCGATGGGTTCCTTCGCGTTGCAGACCGGAGGGGAAGCCGGTACAAAACGCCCGAATCAAGGACAGCGTGGGATGAGCAGTGCGGCCGCCTAACTACTTTGAAGCCCAGCAGCGACGACAAGGGGAACGCTGGACCCAGCTCGAAGGCGATCCCGGTCTTGCCGGGCCATGGCATCAACTGTTCCAGCAGGTACAAAGCCCGGCCCACGTTATCTCCGAACTGCTCCAGAACGCTGAGGACGCCGGGGCGACCCGCGTCCGGGTCACGCTGGATGATGGAGTCTTCTGGTTCGAGCATGACGGAAGGGACTTCACCGAGTCGGATTTCGCCTCGATATGTGGTTTTGGGCTGTCGAACAAGCGCCATCTGCACACGATCGGTTTCCGGGGAATGGGCTTCAAGACTACCTTCAGCCTTGGGCCGTCGGTCTGGCTGGCGACGCCGACGCTTCGCGTCCGGTTCGATGCCGAGCGATTCACGCTGCCGCAGTGGGACCCGGACGCAGCCCCGCCCGGTCCCGGGATGACGGTCCGCGTGACCGTCCGACTGGCTGACGAGCAGCGCGCGGCGGCGGTTCTCCAAAGCCTGCACCGGTGGCGGGAAGCGCCTGCATCGATCCTGTTTTTCCGGAACCTGCGCGAGATCGATTTCGACGGCGTCCGGGTGGCGTGCGCCGACCTCGGGCGCGGCCCGGTGCCTGGCTCGCGGCGGCTGAGGCTCGAGGCGCGGCAGACGGCGGAGGTCGTTCGCTTCGAATCGACCCTGGCCGAAATGCCCCCGGAAGCGCTCGACGAAGTGCGGAAGGAGCGCCACGACCCCGGGTTCGAGCCGCCCGCCATCTCGGTCCAGGTTGTCCTTGGGCTCCCGGATCCTCAGCGGGCGTACGTGGTCCTGCCGACCGGAGCGCAGCTTCGATTGCCCTTCTCCGTCAACGCACCGTTCCTCCAGGACCCCGGTCGTTTTGGAATCAAGGATGTAGCGGTTTCGCCGCTCAACCGCTGGCTCCTGCAGGAGGCGGGCCGGCTCGCCGCTGCTTCGCTCCTGGGCTGGCTGGGGGATGCTTCGCTGTCGCTCGCTGAGCGGGCACAGGCCTACGGACTGCTCCCGTCCCTGACTGCGGCGGAGGATGATGCACCGTCCGACCTGGTGCTCACGGCGATGAAGGCCGGGCTGGGCGGCGTGCCGATGGTACTCGCATCTCGGGGCGAGGTCCTGGCCGGAGACGAGGTCCTGGCTCCGCCGGCCGTCGCACTGAGGGTTTGGGACGACCTCGAAGACCTCCGACGGGTGTTCCCTGGCCAGTGGCGCGACATCGTGGCATCGCAGGTGTCGCGGGGTGCGCTGTCGGCGCTCGAGAAGTGGGCGTCGCTCAAGGTTGCCACGCTCTCGGACTTGTGGCATGCGGTCTCTGTCCGACCCTCCGTCCCCAGGCCCGCATCCTTCGAGCGGCTGGCCCGGCTGCATGATGCCCTTTACGAGCATCGCGCCAGCCCATACGTACCGCCCGGTGAGTTGCAGCGCCTGGCGATTTGGCCCGTCGCGCAACGCCGGACGCTCGTCGCTGGTGAACGGGTCGTCAACATCAAGGAGGGGAGCCTGCCGCCGGACCTGGCCGAATTGATCGGCGATGCGCTGCTCCCGCTCGATCCACAGTGGCTCGAGTTCGTCGACGAGCTGGACGACGAGCGCATGAAGTCACGGCTGAAGGAGCTCTGCGGCTGGTGCAACCTCTCGCTCGCCGCTTCCCTGTCGGACCTCGCCAACCGGGCGTGGTCGATGCAGCGCGATGTCGCCAGCTCGAGCCGGCATCTCCTCATCCAGTGGGCGCGCGTACTGGCGCGTCACGATGTGGCGATGCCCGGGAACTTCCTGTTCGTCACCTCGGGCGGTTCGTTCGCAGGGCCTGACACGGTCCTCTTTCCTTTTGATGAAGATTTGCCTCAGTTTATGACGGAAGATTTCGTGTCGAAAAATTCTTTGTCAGATGAATACTGGGCAAACATAGAAGGTAGACAAACAGAACGACTCAAGTCCTGGATTGCGAAGCAAAGATCGCGCTTCGTAACGCTTCCGCCGTGGCATGATTTCGTGGAATGGTACGACAAACGATCTTTCTTGAGATTCTGCAAGGAAAGAAGAATTGAAGTTGGTCACGATTTTTATCGCAGTTTTAGTACGATTAGCATCTTCGACACAGACTTCTATAGCAGAAGTTTGGAGTCGATGGAAGAAGATATATGGAAATCTCTTGTACTTCTCAGTATTTGTCTTCGCAACTGGAGTCGAATATCTCAGAAGATGTTCATTCGCGTCACTGAGCGAGCATCCAATGGCGCCGAGCGGTCGGTTGCGATTGGTCAGTATCCGGCGAAGTGGATTCGGAGGCTCGCGGAACTGCCGTGCCTCCCGGACACCGAAGGTCGCCCGAGGATTCCCGCTGAACTGCTGATGCGAAATGAGCAGACCATTGCCTTCGCGGGCGTGGAGCCGTTCGTCCACGAGCACTACGACCGGGAAGAGTATCGGCCGCTCCTGCGTCTCCTCGGCGTGCGAGAGCGCGTCGGCGATGTCTCCGGGTTGCTCAGCCGCGTGCGGGCGCTCGCCAAAGCGCCGAGCCCGGAGCCGCTCCTTGGGGAGCTGAAGCGCTGGTACGATGCACTCGCCCGGGCAATCGCCATCGACGAGGCTGCCCAGCTGGAGGCGGTTCGGCAGGCGTTTCACCAGGAGGCGCTCATTGCGACGGCCGAGCGAAGCTGGGCAAAGGCGTCAGAAGTCTTCCTCGATGCTGACGAAGCGCTCCCCGGGAGTACGGCCCTGGCGCCAATCCACGCAGCCGTCCGTGCCTCCCCGCTCTGGAGCCTGCTCGGAGTGCCCCAACGGCCCACGCTGGAGGCTGTGCTTGACTGGTTGCGCGGTCTCCCCTCGGACGGTGTGCTCGAAGGGACGAGCCTTGAGCGGGTTCGCCGGTCGATTGCGCAGATGCCTGCCGACGTCTGGCGAGCGTGCGGGCACTGGCTCTCGCTGGACGGCAGATGGACACCGATTTCGTGGTTCCACTACGCCTCAGGGGAGAAGCTCGCGCTCTACCCCGAGGTCGCGGCCAAGACCGCGGACTTTTCCATGCTCTCGGAAGCCCAGGTCACTCACGAGGCCTTCGGCGGCTTGCGCCGCATCGATGAGGAACTCACCTACCTCCCGCTGACCGGGCACCGGCTGCCCGCCGGCGGGCCCCAGCCGATCTGGGTGTCAGCACTGGCGGATTGCGTTGCTCGGGTTCGGCTGCCGGAGCCTGCCGAACAGGAGCGGGTGCGCGCGCTGGCGCACGAACTCGCCCGGACGTCGTGGGTCCAGCTCGGGCAACACGTCGACCTCGAAGTCGCGCCTTTCCTCGACGGTCAGCAGGTGGGCAGAGGACGTTCCGCGCCGTGCGTCTGGGAGCGCGGGCGCGCCCCCCGGTTCCTGCTCCGTGGCGGCGATGTGCGCTCCTGCGGAAGCATCGCTGAAGAGCTGGGTGCGCCATTCGGGCTCAAAGAGCTCAAAGACGCGATCACATTTTGTGTGCTCCGTTCTTCGGATTTTATTCAAGAATATTTTCAAGCTGTTTTCGATCTTGAGGCGGAGACGGACTCCAGTGATCGGAATGTTCTGGAAAAGACCAATAAAGATCAGCTAGATGGATTTGCGGAAAGCGAGGTCGAAGGTTCCGTAGAGATTGTTGCGGCTATGAAAACCGCTAGTGCGCGGATAGATCGCTTAGAAAATCTCGCGGAAGTTGGAGGAAAAACAGATTTCGTTGAGTCGGGAAGGTCTTCCCGAAAGTCAACATCTAGTATCATCAAGGAGTACGCACTCAGCCAGGGGTTCGAAGAAGCAGATGGCGGTGAAGGATTTGCCAGGGAGGATGGAAGCTTCATTGCGAAGGGGGATGGCCAGCATGGATGGAATTTCCACGATGCGGGCAGAAGCAGTGAGCTGTCGATATATGTGGATGATCATGGCTTCCAGTACCCGGGCGTGGCGATGAGTGCGGACGCCTGGCATGCGATAGAAGCTGACCCTGCCGGTCACGGGTTGCTCGTGCCAGGTCCGAGGCTGTACACAGGCTCAGAGCTGCTCGAGATGCTCCGCGCGGGCGAGCTGGTCCTGGTTTCCCGCGCGTACTACCTGCGCGCCCGCACATAGCGCGCGGGCTTCGCGCTCCGTCACCATCCGCTCGCCGGGGACGGCCCGGGCGATGGGGAGCTGGGCGGTGTCGTGGTTCCAGAGGACGACAGGGTTCCGGTCGTAGTGCTCGAAGCGCCAGCCGCGGGGTTCGATGACGGCGCCGTCGCGGGCGACGTCGGCGGTGCTGATGACGGCCTGGACGCGGCGCTTCGCCGAGTCGATGCCGCGCACTTCGCCGAAAAGAAGCAGGCCCATGCGCACACCTCCCCCGCTGCGGGGTGATGGGCACACAGGCCAGCGGGCTTTACGGGCCGCAGGAACGGACCAGGTGTGAAAACAGGTGATGGGATAATCGGGCCAAGCCGGTGATTGCAGCGGAGGTCACGCCTGGCTACATTCCCGGCATGTTCATTCCCGGTGAGGAGTATTACCGTCCTGATATCCACCGGCTCTTCGGCGGGCAGGAGCGTCCCGGTATCTCGACGCCGTCGAAGGCACGCGCGGTGTTGTTATTCATGAGCCAGGGCGGTGAGGCCTTCGGCTACCGTGACGGATGGGATGCCGAGCGGGGAGAGTACCTTTACTACGCCGAGTCGCGGTCGGGAGCTGACCGGATCATCGGCGGCAACCGTGCACTGGTTGACCACCGCCGGGAGGGGAAACAGCTGCATCTCTTTGAGTGGACTCGGCCTCGCTGGTATCGCTACATCGGCGAGATGGAGTACGCCGGCCACGAGTTCCGCGAAGGAGTCCCGGGTAGGGACGGCCGACCCCGGACGGCCATCGTGTTCCGCCTCCGGCCAGTGAGCCGCCGCTGAGCGTCGTGTCACCCGGCCCCCTACGCCCCGTTCACCGTCTTGCGGCGCGGGCGTGGAGGGCGCAGTAGCTGCCTTCGCAGAGCCGGCCGCAGTCGAGGCAGGTCATCATTCGCGTCCCCCTCCCCGGCGGACGAGCGTCACGACGACTTCCTGGCGGGCGGCGTCGCCGGAGGCGCGGACGCCGACGATGCGCCAGCTGCGGAACGTCTGCGCGAGCCAGCCCCACGTCAT
>NZ_JANZZD010000045.1:0-7594 GCF_026419595.1 Tepidiforma sp.
GTCCGTCAGCCCGGCGGCGGATGCCGCGAGCGAGGAGCCGCGGCCGTGGTGGGAAGCCAGCGAGGCCGAGGAAGCGGTCGAAGAGGCCGTGGCGAGCGTCAGCGAGCCGGTGAGCCCGGCGGTGGAGCCGGTTGCCGAAGCGTCGCGGCCGTGGTGGGAAGCGGCGGAGGCCGAGGAGACCGTTGAAGAAGCGGTCGCGAGCGTCGCTGAGCCGGCGAGCCCGGCATCGGATGTCACGAGCGAGGAGACGCGGCCGTGGTGGGAGCGGCTGGGCGAACAGCCCCGGTCGGGCGACCATGAAGCGGCCGCGCAGGGCGCCACGCTTGCGGACGCCCGCTTCGGCGACGGCACGGAGGACCTGGCGGCCGGCGACGAGGACATGTGGGGCGACATCGCCGAGACGGCGGAACTCGCGGTTTCGCTGCCCGACGGCGAGGACGACCTCGACCTGGCGGCGAGCCTCGAGGCGCAGATGGATGCGGCCGACGAACCGCCATGGGCGCGGCCGTCGCCGGTTTACGAGGGCGACGAGCCGGAGTTCGTTTCGACCGAGGACGAGGGCGACGTCATCCTGAAGGCGTTCGAGGCACACGCTTCGACGCCGGAGCCTGAGACGGCGTCGCCAGAGGTGGACGCTGAGACGGCGGCGGCACTCGAAGCCCTGTTCGGTTCGCAGGGCACGCGCATCGTCGAGGAGTCGGGCGAGGAGCCGGCGGAGCGACCGTTCATCCGGATGGCGGCGTGGGCGCCGCAGCGGAGTGCGCCGACGGATGACGGCTGGGCGCCGGCGGAAGAGGTCGCGGCGGAGTTCGAACGGCGGAACGCACCGATCGGGTTCGAGCTCGACCCGCTGGGGGCCGCGCCGCCGTGGGCCTCGGAGCCGGCGGAGGCGGACGGCCGCGCCGCCGAGCGAGCGCAGGGTGACGGCCGGCTGAAGGCATGGATCCGCGAAGTGGTCGAGACGGTCATGCTCGCGGCGCTGGTGTTCCTCTCGGTGCGGGCGAGCTTCGGGAACTTCAAGGTCGACGGGAACTCGATGTACCCGACGCTGGAGAACGGGCAGTTCCTGATCGTGAACAAGCTGGTGTACTCGGAGGTCGACCTCGAGAAGCTGTCGACGTTCCTGCCGTTCATCGACCCGGGCGACGACCCGACACGGTACGTGTTCCACGGCCCGCAGCGCGGCGACATCATCGTGCTGCGCGACCCGCGGGACCCGAGCACGGACCTCATCAAGCGGGTCATCGGGCTGCCGGGCGAGACGATCGAGATCGTGAACGGCAAGGTGTACATCAACGACCGGCTGCTCGAGGAGCCGTACATCACGACGCCGTGGAACGACACGCTGCCGAAGATCCTCATCCCGCCGGACGAGTACTTCGTGATGGGCGACAACCGGAACAACAGCCTGGACAGCCGGAGCTCGCAGGTGGGGCTGGTCTCGAAGGACCTCATCATCGGGAAGGCGACGCTGAGCTATCTGCCGCTGAACCGGTTCGGGCTGGCGCCGAACGAGAAGGGCGTGTTGACCGACCAGAAGCCGGTGCTGACGACGAAGCGGCTCGGCGAGGAGTAGGTCCGCGGAACCGGGCCGCGACCGGAAGGCGGCGAGCGGGTACGCTCGCGGCATGACCGAACGGCACCTGACGCGCGACGAGGCGTGGGCGCTGCTCGAGGAGCGCGGGGCGCTGCTCCGCGGGCACTTCCAGTACGCGAGCGGGCGCCACGGCGAGCTGTACATCGAGAAGTTCCGGATTCTGCAGTGGCCGGACGTGACGGAACCGCTCTGCCGGCAGATCGCGGAGCGGTTCCGGGGGATGGCCACGGTGGTGGCGGGGCCGACGACCGGCGGCGTGATCCTCGCGTACGAGACGGCGCGGCACCTCGGGCTGCGGGCGATCATCGCGGAGCGGAAGGACGACGGGAGCGATGAGCGGGAGTTCCGGCGCGGGTTCGAACTCGGGCCGGGCGAGCGCGTGCTCGTCGTGGACGACGTGCTGACGACCGGTGGGAGCATCCGGGAGGTGCTGAAGGCGGTCGAGGCGCGCGGCGCGGAGGTCGCCGGCGTCGGCGTGCTGGTGGACCGGACGGGCGGGAAGGTGGCGTTCGGCGTGCCGTTCTTCGCCTGCCTCGACGTGCCGGCCGCGTCGTGGGACCCGGCGGAGTGCCGGCTGTGCCGCGAGGGCGTGCCGCTCATCGTGACGTAGGCGCGGCCGTTACCGCGCGGGGCGGGCGCAGGGGCTAGAATCGGGGGCGTGCGTTACGTACCGGCGACGGCGGGGAGCGACCCTTCGTTCCTGCTGAAGGCGCTCGGCGAGGCGTCCGGGGAGCTGGCGCGGGCGTTCGGCAGCGTGCGCGAACGGGATTTGCTGCGGCCGGCGGGCTGGCCCGATGAGGGCTGGTGCCTGCTGGCAGTGCCGTTCCACCTCGTGCAGGTGGAGCGGGGGGTGCAGGAGCAGGCGGCGATCATCGCGATGAGCCGGGGGCGGGAGGTGCCCGAAATCCCGCACGTCGACTTCGACGACATCCCGTTCGAAGCCGACTACGCGGAGGCAGACCTCGAGCTGCTTCTGGACGAACTGCACTACCTGCGGCGGCGGACGACGTACCTGCTGTGGGACCTTTCGGAGCGGGACTGGGAGCGGAAAGGGCTGCACCCGTACCGGGGCGAGGTGTCGATCGTGGAGATTGCGCGGGAGACGTACCAGCACGACCTCGAGCACCTGTGGCAGGTGCGGCGGATGGTCGATGCGCTGCAGGGGCGGCGCGGGTGAGGCCGTCGCTGCGGGTCGTGCCGCCCGGGTTCGGGATGACGGCGGCGGAGCCGGAGGCACCGTTCGCGGCGCACTTCGCGGGCGACCGGGAGCGGCTGCAGGTGGCGACGAGCCAGCTCGGGCTGGGCATCGACCTGCGGGAGCCGGGCGAGGCGGTGGTGTGGGCGTCTCGCGCGATGCTCGGGCGGCTGGCTGAGGCGCTCGAAGGGCTGGGGTCGCCGCACGCGGCGCGGCTGCGGGCGTTTCTCGCGCCCGTGCGGGCGTGGCGGCTGCGGACGCGGGAGCTGCCGCTGGAGCGGCCGGCCGTCATGGGCATCCTGAACCTGACGGAGGATTCGTTCTCGGGCGACGGCGTGGGGCGGGATATCGGCGCGGCGCTGGCGGCCGCAGAGCGGCTGCGGGCGGCGGGGGCGGACATCATCGACGTCGGGGCGGAGAGCGCGCGGGCCGACCGGCCGGTGCTCGCCGCCGAGGAGGAGGCGGAGGTGGTCGGGGCGGCGGTCGCGGCGCTGGCGCGGGAGGGGCACATCGTCTCGAGCGATACGTACAAGCCGCTGGTGGCGCGGGCGGCGCTGGCGGCAGGCGCGGAGCTGGTGAACGACATCAGCGGGCTCACGCTGGGGACGGGGGCGGCGAAGGAGGCGGCTGCAGCCGGGGCCGGGTACGTGCTGAACTACAGCTACTCCGTGCCGAAGCGGCGGCCGGATGCGCCGCCGGTCTACGGCGACGTCATGACGGAGACGGTGGCATGGATGGAGCGGCGGCTGGAGGAGCTGCGGGCGGCCGGCCTCGCGCGGGAACACGTGGCGGTGGACCCCGGGATCGCGTTCGGGAAGAGCCACGACGAGGACCTTCAGGTGCTGCGGCGGATTGGGGAGCTGGGGACGTTCGGGCTGCCGGTGCTGCTCGCGCATTCGCGGAAGAACTTCATCGGGAGCGTGGGCGGGCTGCCGCCGGCGGAGCGCGACCTCGAGACGCACGTGGTGAGCGCGCTGGCGTTCGCGCAGGGGGTGCGAATCTTCCGGGTGCACGACGTCGCGGGGGCGCGCCGGGCGCTGGGGATGGCGGAGGCGCTGGCGGCGCGCGGGCCGGGGGCCTTCGCGCCGGGCGAGGGGAGCTGGCCGTGGCGGGCCGGGGCTTCGGCGGCGCACATGACGCGGGCGGAGCCGGCCGTGCCGCCCCCGCCGGGGCAGCGCTGGTAGGAAGCGGTCAGTCGGCTGGCGGCTGGGGCCAGGCGCGGCCGTCGGGGAAGCGCCAGGCGATGGCGCCGCCGACGACGCCCGTCGCGAGCGTGCCGCGGACCCGGCCATCGCGGGAGACGAGCCAGAGTTCGGCGCCGCGACCGCGGGGCGGGTAGTAGAAGAAGGCGAGCCACTGGCTATCGGGCGACCAGCCGACGAGGTTCGGGGGCCAATCGAGGCCGTCGAAGGTGAGGGTGCCGGTGACCTGGCCATCGCGGATGAGGTCGAGGCGGGCACCGTCGCGCTGGAAGATGCGGGTGCCGTCGGGCGCGGCGAAGTCGAAGGTCGGCCGGGACGGGTCGACGGTGCGGCGTTCGAGTTCGCGGCCGGATTCGAGGTCGACGATGACGAAGTTGTTCGGGTAGGGGTTGGGCACGAGATAGGCGATACGGCGGTCGTCGAGGAAGTAGAGGAGCTGGGGGATGACGCCGGTGCAGTGGACCTGGCCGCGGGCTTCGCCGGAGGCGCGTGCGAGGACGATGCAGCTGGCTTCGTCGACGTAAAGGATATCGCCGGCGATGGCGGGGTTCGGGTTCTCTTCGAGCGAAGGCGGCGAGGTGTCGGAGACGCCGATGCCGAGGAGGACGACGGCGGTGACGACGACGGCCGCGACGCCGCCGATGACCGCGATGGCGAACCAGCGGGCGGATGGCGAGGTCACGCGGCGCTCCCGCGGCGAAGGGACGGGGCGAGGCGGGCGAGGAGCAGGACCGCGCCGATGAGGAGGGCGCCGCTGATGATGAGGGCGACCGGGGCGCCGACCTGGTCGGAGAAGTTCTGGAAGATGGCGCGGACGAGAGCAACGAAGAGGAGACCGACGCCGCAGAGCACGTAGCCGAAGGAGCCGCGGTAGACGCCGAAGCCGAGGAGCCCGGCAGCGGCGAGAAAAGCTGGGATTTCCCACGGGGTGCCGCCATCGGAGAAGCCGGGCTGGTAGCTGCCGACGGCGAGGAGGAGGCCGAAGGTGAGACGGCTGGAATCGCGGGGGGCCATGAGGCCAAGCTCAGCCAGGGCGATGCCGGCGAGCCCGAAGAGGACGACCGACCCGCCGGCCAGGCGGGCGGAATACTGGTCGGGCCAGTTGCCGATGGCCTGGCCGAGGAAGAAGAGGCTGGCGCCGAGGGCGAGAACCTGGAATGTCATCGGGTTGAGCGCCCAGAGGAGGAGGGCAAGCGCCGTCGCGGCAACGCCGACGATGAGCATCGCGGCCTGGTCGTCGTCGCGGGCGATGCCGAGGGGCTCGTATTCGTGGAGCACGACGGCGACGGTCCCGGCGGCGAGGCCGACGGCGGCGGCCCAGGAGAACTGCGCGCCGCGCCGGTAGCCCGCTTCCCCGAGCGATTTGAGGAGGCCGCCGGTGAGGAGGGCGAAAGCTGCCGGCACGCCGATGGCGAGGACGCGCGGGAAGGAGGCGAGGTTATCCCAGGCCTGGGCGATGAGGGCGAAGACGCCGACGGAGAGGACGGCGATGCCGAGGTAGAGAAGGACTTCGATGAGGCCGGGGCGTTCCCCGGGCGGTGCCGCGCCGGGCGCCGCCCGCGCCTGCTGGCGGCGGGCGGCTTCGAACTGGCGGATGCGCTCCGCGGTGGCTTCGTCGATGAGGCCGGCTTCCGCCCAGCGCCGGAGCGCCTCTTCCGCTTCTGTCATGGGCGAACGCTACGAAGGAACGGGGAAGTTGTAAAGAGTTGGGAGTTGGGAGACGGGAACCGGGAGGCGGGAGACGGGAAACGGGAGGCGGGAGACGGGAAACGGGAGGCGGGAAGCGGGAATTGGGTCAGGCGACGAGGGATGCGAGGTAGGGGGAGAGGAAGCGGCCGTGGGGGTCGAACTGGCGGCGGAGGGTGCAGAACTCTTCGAAGCGGGGGTACATGGCGGCGAGGTCGGCGCGGGTGCAGGTGTGGAATTTGCCCCAGTGGGGGCGGCCGCCGAACTCGCGGAAGACCGGCTCGAGGTCGGTGAAGAACTCGCGGTAGGGGCGTTCGGCGGCCTGGTGGACGGAGATGGTGACCGTGGGACGGCCGAACGCGGGGCTGAGCCAGGCGTCATCGGCGGCGAGCGTGCGGTATTCGACCGGCCAGCCGACCTTCGGGTGGCGCTCTTTCATCCGCTGGCGGATGGCGGCGAAGCAGGCAGGCCCGGCCTCGGCCGGGACGGCGTACTCCATCTCGTTGAAGCGGAGGTCGCGGACGGAGGGGTAGATGCGGTGGGACCAGCCGATGCGCTCGCCGGGGCCGTCGAGGGGCGGCGGCTCTTCATCGGCGGGGGTTTCGCCGACAGGGTTGAGCGATTTGGATTCGGCGATGTCGGCGCGCGGGAACCAGAAGAATTCGTAGTGGTCGTTGGCGGCGACGTTCGCGGCGAGCTCGTCGAGGCAGGCGTCGATGGGGTGCTGCCAGACGCGTTCATGGAGGGCGTAGCGGGGAACACAGGCGAGGGTGAGGCGCGTGAAGATGCCGAGGAGGCCGAGGGAGACGCGGAAAGCCGGGAGCAGGGCGGGGTCGTCGACATCGAGGAGGGTGCCGTCGGCGGTGACGACGCGGGCGGCTTCGAGGCGGGTGGAGATCGAGCCGTAGGCGGGGCCGGTTCCGTGGGTTCCGGTGGCGACGGCGCCGGCGAGGGCCTGGGTATCGACGTCGCCCTGGTTGGGGAGCGCGAGGCCGCGCTCCCAGAGGAGGTGGGTGGCGTCGCGGAGCTTCGTGCCGGCGAGCAGCGTCGCGCGCCCGGAATCCGGGGCGGCATCGAGCAGGCCGGCGAGGGCATCGAGCGATAGGATGGCATCCTCGGCGGGGACGACGGGGACGAAGGAGTGGCCGGAGCCGGCGACGCGGACCGAGCCGCCGGAGGCGGCGGTTTCGCGCACGATGGCGGCGACCTCTTCTTCGGAAACAGGCGAGAGCAGCCGGCGCGGCGCGGCGGTCACGGAGCCTGACCAGTTGGTCCAGGTGGGCACGGGGCGGCCTCCCGGCGGGTGTCCCCGGAGGGTAGCGCACCGCGCGGGAAGGCGGGAGGGTTCAGGCGGCGCGCGGCTGGCTGGCGCGGCTTCGGATGGCGAGGAGCTCGGCCCGGATGCGGAGGAGGATGGGCGCGCTGAGGCTGCCGGCGCCCGGCCCGCGGAGGGTATCGATGAGGCGGATGGCGTCGTCGATGCCGGCTTCGTAACCGGCCTGCCAGGAGGTCCAGTCGGTCGGGGGCATGGTCGGCTCCTCGGGGTTCATACCGGGGTTATCGGACGAACGGAGAAGCGGCGCAGGTTCGCGGCGGGCGCAACGGAACATTCACTCAATCGTCCCGCGACCGTTGCCGACAACCGCGGTGAGAGACCGCGAGGTGACGGAGATGAGTGCAGCACAGGAGCCGGCGAAGGGCACCGTCCGGGTGCTTTCGGGGCATGCCGACACGGGAGCGGCGCGGGTGATGCAACAGGCGCTGGCGGCCGGGCTGCGGTACCGGCTGGCGATCGATTCGTTTTTCGGGGCGACCCACGCCATCCGGCCGAACGGGGCGAAACACACGCACTCGTACCGGGTGCAGGCGGTATTCGTGACGGAGGGGGTCGACGAGCAGGGGATGGTGGTGGGT
>NZ_JANZZD010000046.1:0-7523 GCF_026419595.1 Tepidiforma sp.
GAGAACTGGCAGGTCCCCGCCGTCCCGCCCGACCCCGCCCTGCGCGCCGCCCTCGACGGCGTCGCCCGCACCGAAGGCCCCGCCGCCCTCCACGCCCGCCTCGCCGCCGTCGATCCCGCGGCTGCCGCCCGCATCGACCCCCGCAACGTCCGCCGCGTCGTCCGCGCGCTGGAGGTCTTCGAAAAAACTGGCCGCCCCATCTCCGCCTGGCAGGAGAAGCGCCCGCCCGACTTCGAATACCTCCTCTTCGCCATCGACGTGCCGCGCAAGGAGCTCTACGAGCGGGTCGACCGCCGCGTCGAACAGATGTTTGCCGGCGGCCTCCTCGATGAAGTCCGCGCCCTCCTCGAGGCCGGCGTCCCGCCGGATGCCCCCGCCATGTCGTCCATCGGCTACGAAGAGGCGGTCGGCCACCTCCTGGGCCGCTGCACCCTCGACGACGCCATCGAACGGGCGAAGCGCGCCACCCACCGCCTCATCCGTTCCCAGGAGCAGTGGTTCCGCCGCGACGACCCCCGCATCACCTGGGTCCGCGACGCCGACGACATCGAGCTGCAGGCCAACATCTTCACCGGCGTCTGCACCAACGTCATCCGCGGCGAACGCCGCTAGCGCCCGCCCCGGGTACACTCTCCCCATGCGCGTCACCAAGATGCACGGCCTCGGCAACGACTACGTCTACCTCGCCCCCGCCCGCGAGGACGAACGCGACTGGCCCGAACTCTCCCGCCGGGTCAGCGACCGCCACTTCGGCGTCGGGAGCGACGGCCTCATCCTCGCCCTGCCCTCCACCGTCGCCGACGTCCGCATGCGCATGTTCAACGCCGACGGCTCCGAAGCCGAGATGTGCGGCAACGGCATCCGCTGCCTCGTCAAGTTCGCCATCGAAGAAGGCCTCGTCCCCGCTGACCGCGACGAGGTCACCGTCGAAACCCTCGCCGGCATCAAGACGCTCCGCGTCATCCGCGAAAACGGCGTCGTCACCGCGGCGCGCGTCGATATGGGCCCGCCGAATTTCGACCCCGCCTCGCTCCCTGCCGCCGTCGAAGGCCCCGGGCCGGTCATCGACCTTCCGCTCACCGTCGATGGCGTCGAGCTCCGCCTCACGCTCGTCAGCATGGGCAACCCCCACGCCATCCACTACGTCGATTCCGACCCGGCCGAGTTCCCGCTCGAGCGCATCGGTCCCCTCGTCGAGCACCACCCGCTCTTCCCGAAACGGGTCAACTTCCAGGTCGTCCAGGTGCTCAACAGCGGCGAAGTGAAGCACCGCGTCTGGGAGCGCGGCTCCGGCATCACCCTCGCCTCCGGCACCAGCGCCTCTGCCGTCGCCGCCGCCTCCCGCCTCCGCGGCTTCACCGGCGGCCGCGTCGTCGACCACATGCCCGGCGGCGACCTCGTCCTCGAATGGGACGGCGAAGGCTCCGTCTTCATGACCGGCCCCGCCGTCCGCGTCTTCGACGCCGACTGGTACGAAACATAACGGCGAAGGCCGTAACCGCCGCCCGTGGTAGCATGGGAGCCGCCCGCGGGCCGCGCGCCCCGGCGCCCATCCCCACCGCCAGGACTGCTCCCGATGAAACTCGCCCGCCGCGTCGAGGCGCTCCCGCCCTACCTGTTCGCTGAAATCTCGAAGAAAATCGCCGCCAAGCGCGCCCAGGGCGTCGACATCGTCACCTTCGGCATCGGCGACCCCGACCTGCCCACCCCGCGCCACATCCTCGACGCACTCCACCAGGCCGCCGAAGACCCGGTCAACCATCGCTACCCCGAGTCCGAAGGCCTGCCCGAGCTCCGCGAAGCCATCGCCCGCTACTACCAGCGCCGCTTCGAAATCTCCTTCGACCCGCTCAAGGAAACCCTCCCCCTCATCGGCTCCAAGGAGGGCATCGGCCACATCGCCCTCTGCTTCATCGACCCCGGCGATGTCGCTCTCGTCCCGGACCCGGCCTACCCCGTCTACGAAATCGGCACCATGTTCGCCGGCGGTGAATCCTACCGCCTCGACCTCCGCCGCGAAAACGGCTGGCTTCCCGACCTCGATGCTATCCCGGTCGACGTCGCCCGGAAGGCGAAAGTCCTCTGGCTCAACTACCCCAACAACCCGACCGGCGCCGTCGCCCCGCTCGAGTTCTTCGAAAAGGCCGTCGCCTGGGCGAAGAAGTACGACGTCGCCATCCTCCACGACAACCCCTACTGCGACGTCGCCTACGACGGCTACGAGCCGGTGAGCATCTTCCAGGTGCCGGGCGCGAAAGATGTCGCAGTCGAATTCAACTCCTGGTCCAAGGCCTACAACATGACCGGCTGGCGCATTGGCATGGTCGTCGGCAACGCCCAGATGGTCGACGCCCTCATGCGCGTCAAGTCCAACCTCGATAGCGGCATCCCGCAGGCCATCCAGAAGATGGCCATCGCCGCCATCGACGGCCCGCAGGATTGCATCGAAGAGCACAACCGCATCTACCAGCGCCGCCGCGACCGCATCGTCGAGGTCCTCCGCAAGTGCGGCCTCGAGGTCGATCTCCCGAAGGCGTCCCTCTACGTCTGGGCAAAGCTGCCCGAGGGCGTCACCAGCGCCGACTACGCCGCCCGCCTCATCGACGAGACCGGCGTCGTCGTCACGCCGGGCCGCGGCTACGGCCTCAACGGCGAGGGCTACATCCGCCTCTCCGTCACCACACCGGACGACCGGCTCGAAGAAGGCATGCGCCGCCTCGAGGCATGGTCCGCGAACCAGTAGCCCTTCGCCCATTCGCAGGCCTGCCCCCGGCGCGGTACGCTAGCTGCACATGACCCGTGTGCTTCACCCGACCGCGCCCACGCGGGACCGCGCCATCCTCGTCGCAGCCGAGG
This sequence comes from Tepidiforma sp., assembly GCF_026419595.1. Lineage (NCBI taxonomy): Bacteria > Bacillati > Chloroflexota > Tepidiformia > Tepidiformales > Tepidiformaceae > Tepidiforma > Tepidiforma sp. The sequence continues at coordinate 2,857 of NZ_JANZZD010000046.1, forward strand.
TCCCCGGCGCACTCCTCCCCGCCGACGAATCGTTGAACGAGCTCGCCGAGCTCGCCCGCACCGCCGGCGCGGAGGTCGTCGCCCGCTTCACCCAGCGGCTCGACCATCCCAACCCCGCCACGTACATCGGCAGCGGCAAGGTGCAGGAAGTCACCGAAGCCGTCCGCCAGCTCGGCGCCAACGTCGTGATCTTCGACGACGAACTCTCGCCCTCCCAGCAGCGCAACCTCGAAAAGGCCCTCGGCGTCAAGGTCATCGACCGCACCGCCCTCATCCTCGACATCTTCGCGACCCGCGCCCGCACCCGCGAAGGCCGCCTGCAGGTCGAACTCGCCCAGCACCAGTACCTCCTGCCGCGCCTCGCCGGCCAGTGGTCCCACCTCGAGCGGATGGAGGGCGCCATCGGCACCCGCGGCCCCGGCGAGACCCAGATCGAGACCGACCGCCGCCTCATCCGCAACCGCATTGCGAAAATCCGGCGCGACCTCGAAGAAGTCCGCACCCAGCGTGAGCTCTACCGCCGCCGGCGCGCCCGCAACAACGTCCCGGTCGTCGCCCTCGTCGGCTACACCAACGCCGGCAAGTCGACGCTCATGCGTGCGCTCAGCGGCGCCGACGTCCTCGCCGAAGACAAACTCTTCGCCACGCTCGACCCCGTCACCCGCCGCATCAGCCTCCCCTCCGGCGAAGTCGTCCTCCTCACCGATACCGTCGGCTTCATCCAGAAGCTCCCCACGGGCCTCGTCGCCGCCTTCCGCGCCACCCTCGAAGAGCTCGAAGACGCCGACCTCCTCCTCCACGTCGTCGATATCGCCCACCCCAACGCCTACCAGCACGTCCAGACGGTCGAAGCCACCCTGCGCGACCTCGGCGTTCACGAAAAGCCCCAGCTCATCGCCCTCAACAAGGTCGACCTCCTGCGCCACGAAGACGGCCGCCCGGTCGCCGATTTCGATGAAGCCCGCGCCATCATCCTCGGCGCCGGCGCGCCGCCCCGGAACGTCGCCATCATCTCCGCCGAGAAGCGCTGGGGCCTCGACCTCCTCCGCGAGCGCATCGAGGAAGGCCTCGATGGCGGCTTCGAAGCTCTCCCCGTCGAGCTGCCCGCCGTCCTCTCCGCCGCCGTTTGAACGCCGCCGTTCCACCCGGTAGAACTCCGGCTATGAACCCCGAACGGCCGCCAGTTCCGCTCGCCCATCCCTCCGGCCCGCTTGCCGGCTACCGCGTCCTCGACCTCGCCGACGAAAAAGGCCAGCTCGGGACGCGCCTCCTCGCCGAGCTCGGCGCGGACGTCATCAAAATCGAACCGCCCCGCGATGGCGACCCGGCCCGCCAGCACGCCCCGTTCTTCCGCAACGAAGCCGGCGCCGAGACCAGCCTCTTCTGGTGGACCATGAACGCCGGCAAGCGCTCCATCACCCTGCAGCTGAAGCTGGAGACCGGTCGGCAGCTCTTCCACCGCCTCGTCGCGCTCTCCGACATCGTCGTCGAGACGTGCATGCCCGGTGAATCCGCCGCTCTCGGCCTCGACTACGCCGCCATCGAGCGCGCCAACCCGTCGGCGATTCTCGTTTCCATCACCGGCTTCGGCCAGGACGGCCCCTACGCCGGCTGGCACGCGACCGACATCGTCGGCGCCGCCATGGGCGGCCTCATGTACCTCAACGGCGACCCCGAGCGCGGCCCCGTCCGCACCACCGTTCCGCAGGCCTATACCCAGGTCAACGTCCAGGCGATGGTCGGCGCGCTCATCGCCCTTTACGCCCGGCCGCTCAACGGCGGCCGCGGCCAGCACGTCGATGTCTCGATGCAGGAAGCCGTCGCCAACGCCATGGACAACGCCCAGCAAACCTGGGATATCCGCCGCGTCAACGCCTCCGGGCCCGGCCTCTACCGGAACACCGCCGGCATCCGCACCGCCCGCTACCTCTTCGAAACCGCCGACGGGTGGGTCGCGGCCCTGCAGGCCGGCGGCCTCATCGGCCAGCAGGCGAACGCCATCATCGACTGGCTCGCCGAGCACGGCGAAGCCCGCGGCCTCGACGCGCCCGAGTGGCGGCAGAAGCTCACCTCCCTCCAGCCGCTCGCCCCGGAGGAGCGCGAGTACGTCGAAGAGACGATGGCCGCCTTCTGCCGCACCCGCAAGAAGGAAGACCTCGTCGCCGAGGCCCAGCGCCGCGGCGCCGGCTGGGCGCCCGTCTTCTCCCCCCGCGAAATCGTCGAAAGCAAGCAGCTCGCCGTCCGCGGCTACTGGACCCGCGTCACCCACGAAGACCTCGGCGAATCGTTCACGTACCCCGGCGCGCCCTTCCGCCTTTCCGCCACCCCGTGGATGCAGCGCGGCCGCGCCCCCCACATCGGCGAACATAACGAAGAGGTGTACTGCGGCCTCCTCGGCCTCGAACCGCAGGAGCTCCGCCGCCTCCGCCTCAGGATGGTGATCTGACCATGTCCGAACCCGTTTCGCAGCCGGTCCGCAAGCCGTTCGAGGGCCTTCGCGTCGCCGATTTCGCCTGGGTCGGCGTCGGCCCGCTCGTCTCCAAGTACCTCGCCGACCACGGCGCCGAAGTCATCCGCATCGAAAGCGCCACCTACCCCGAGACGCTCCGCCGCGTCGGCCCTTTCGTCGACGATACCCCGAACATCGACGGCTCTGGCTACTTCGCCAACTTCAACAGCTCCAAGCTCGGCGTCTCGGTCAACTTCAAGCACCCGAAGGGGCCGGAGCTCGTCCGCCGCCTCCTCGCCCACTGCGACGTCGTCACCGAGTCTTACACCCCGGGCACGATGGCCCGCTTCGGCTTCGATTACGAGTCCGTCCGTCAAATCCGCCCGGACGTCATCATGATCTCGATGCCCCTCTACGGGCAGGATGGCCCGTGGGCCCACTACGCCGGCTACGGCCACGTCCTCCAGGCTGCCGCCGGCTACAACCACTTCACCGGCTGGGAGGACGGCCCGCCCCTCGGCACCGGCGTCGCCTACACCGACTTCCTGGTGCCCCATTTCGCCGCCATCGCGCTCATCGCAGCGCTCGATTACCGCCGCCGCACGGGCCACGGCCAGTACATCGACTTCTCCCAGTTCGAAGCCGCCATCCATGGCCTCTGGACCGCCATCCTCGACTGGACCGTCAACGGTCACGAGCAGACCCGCCTCGGAAACCACGACCTCGAGGCCGCGCCGCACAACGCCTACCGCTGTCGCGACGGCCGCTGGGTCGTCATCGCCTGCGAAACCGAAAAGCACTGGGAAGGCCTCAAAGCCGCCCTCGGCCGGCCCGAATGGTGCGACATGGAGCGCATGCGCCGCCGCTGGCAGCGCATCAACGAGCAGAAAGAAATCGACCGCCACCTCACCTTCTGGTTCGAAGATTTCACGCGCCTCCCGTCTGAGGCCGCGCTCCAGGTCGAAGAAGGTGTCGAAGGGCCGCCCGTCCGCAAGTACACCACCGAAGAAGTGGTGCGCCTCTTCCAGTCCTTCGGCGTGCCCTGCGGCATCGTGCAGTCGCCGGAGGAGATGCACGCCGACCCGCAGCTCGCCCACCGGCACCACTACTGGAAGCTCGAGCACCCGGTCATGGGCCTCCGCACCTACGATGCGCCGGCCTTCAAGCTCTCGCTGACCCCCTCCGAGCTCACCCGGCCGGCCCCGCTGCTCGGCGAACACAACGAGTACGTCTTCAAGCAGGTCGTCGGCCTCAGCGACGACGAGTACGTCGACCTCCTCGCTGACGGCGCCTTCGAGTAGCCCCGGCACGGGTGCGCCACCCCCAGGGACAAAACGGCGGGGCCGCCCTTTTTTGGGCGGCCCCATTCTCATATCGTTGATGAGTTGTGGCGGATTAGCCCCCGGTCGTCGGCGTCGTCCCCGCGCCGGCGCCGGCGGGCGCTTCGCCCGTCCCGACGGGGCCGCCCTCCACGACCCGGAAAATACCGTTCATCTGATCCGGGTGCAGGTCGCAGAGGAAGTAGTACTCCCCAACGCCGGGCGTCGTGAACGTGACCTTCGTCTCCGTCCCGCCGCCGTCGATGATTTCGCCTTCGGCTCCGGGCGCCAGCGTCTGCCCGCCCTTCTTGTCGAGGAAGTGGATGTTGTGCTTCGCGCGCCCGTTATTGACGAGCGTGATCGTAATCTCCGCGTTCGGCCCCGCGACGATCTCCTTCTTGTCGAAACGGTTGTCCGTCGCGATAACCCGGAAGGGGTTCGCCGGGACCGTCGGCTGAGCTGGCCCCCCGCCCGTGCCGGTCGACTCGCTCGCGAACAGGTTCAGGCCCGCGCCGATCATGAACCCGCCGAGCATCAGCCCCGCGATGACCGTGAAGGCCGCGCCCGTCCCGAACCGGAAGGTCACGTCCTTCGTATCGCGGATGACCTCCATGTCGAACACCTGGACCGTACCCGGCACCACCTCATCGGTGTGCCTGGCGATGATGTCCAGCATCGTCTGCCGCGTCTCTTCGTAGGTCGCGAGACCTTCCCGGTCCGACCACGTCGTCTCCACGAGCACCTGCGACGGCCCCGTCGCAGCAGGCGACACGATGATGCGCAGGTCCTGGAATCCGTCGAGGTCGCGCAGCTGGTTGTCGCTGCTCTCGAGGTCGTGGATGATCCCGCTCTTCCGCGCCTGGTCGAGCTTGCCTTCGGCCAGCGCGAACGTCACCACC
>NZ_JANZZD010000047.1:0-5821 GCF_026419595.1 Tepidiforma sp.
AGCCTGGCCAGGCGACGCGGGGTGGCGCGGGCGAAGGCGTGTGCGGTCGGATACTCGGCGAGCAGGCAGGTGGCGAGCATGCTGTCGAGGGTGCGGACGTAGCGGGTGAACTCGGGGAAGCCCAGGTCGACGAGGCGGTGGAGCTGGCGGACACGGTCGTCGAAATCCTGGCGGAGCCGGTCGCGGTGGCGGACCAGTTCGCGCAGGCTCTCGGCGATCTCGTCGTGCAGGTGGGTGGGTGCCGGGCGCTTCTCGAAGGCGAGGCGGGCAAGGCCGACGGCATCGATGGCGTCGGTCTTGGTGCGCTCGAGGCCGGCCTCCTGGAAGCGGCGGGCGACGAGCGGGTTGACCAGCGCGACCTCGTGGCCGGCCGCGGCGAGCACGGCGAAGAGGGTCTTCCAGTAGTGGCCGGTGGCCTCGAGGACGACGAGGGCCGGCGGTGGGCCGAGCGCCGCGAGCAGCGCATCGTAGCCCGCGCGATCCTCGGTGATCGGGATCGGCCTGCCGATCGGCGCGCCGGCGCCGTCGAGGCGCGCCAGGGTGTGGGTTTCGGACGCGACGTCGATGCCGGCGAACATGGCTCCTCCCTCGCTGGCGGTTGCCGGGGAGCCTCGATGCCGACGTTCATGCCCGCGCTTGTCCAAGCGGGGACGCGGGCTGGCAAGGCCCGGCCCCAGGATACCGTCCGAGCCCGGAACGCCGGTCGAGGGCGCCAATCTCACGCCCGGGGAACCACCCCCAAGTGTCCTGCGGCGACCCTCTCCCAGCCACCAGCGCGCAACCTTAGCCAAGGACCACGCCGGTGAGTGGAGGTCTTACAAGGTGCCCGCGCCTCCGGCGGCCTGAGGGGCGATGAGCGGTCTCGCATCGCCCGGCCGCCGACGCCTGCTGGCTCTCGGGTCGGCCGGCCTGGCCGCGTGCCTGCTGCCGCGGCCGGCGCTGACGCAGGGCGACATCACGCCCGAAAGCTTCGGCGCGCGGGGCGGCGACCCGGCGGCGGATACGCTCGCCTGGAACCGCGCAGTCGAGGAGTCGAGCCGCACCGGCCGTCCCGTCCGCGGCAGGGGAACCTACATCTTGCGCGTCGGGAACGACCTGCGGGGCCGCTGGGCCGGAAATCCGGACGCGCCGGTGCGTCTGGCCGTCGAGCTGCGCAGCGGCGCCACGATCCAGGGAGCGGCCGAGTTCCTCGTCGCGCCGCCGGAACGGCCCCCGTCCCACCGCCTGGAGCGCCATTTCCTGTTCGGCACCGCGGTCAACGAGCGGCCGGGATCGCTGCGCGACATCACGATCGAGGGCGTGACCTTCGACTTCCGGGAGGAGTTCGGTCGGCCGCATCCCTTCACCTACGCCTGCGGGGTGATCGGCGTGGACCGCTTCCTGCGGCGGGAGGTCCGGATCCGGTCCACCGGCGCCCAGGCCGGGCGCGGCCTGCTGTCAGAGAACCTCCGCGGGCGGACCGACCTAGGCCTGACGCACGAGAACATCGTGCAAGGGATCTACACCCGCTACGAACGCGGCGTGGTGATGCGCGGCATCCGTTTCGACAGGTTCAACGAGGCGCTCGACTTCGACGGTCCGTGCTGGGACGTCGTGCTCGACGACCTTGCCTTCCGCAACGGCTTCCGGGAGGCGCAATGCATAGACACCGGCGGCGGCGCCCGCTGGGAGGTGACCAACGTCACGGCGGAGAACACGGGCCCTGTCGCGTACCTCTATGTGAAGGGCAACGCCTGGCCGAGCTACTCGGGGTGGCTGCACAGCGCGGGCGGCTTCACGCCCGACTACGTGCCGCCCGAGAACATCGTCATCCGCGGCGTCCGCGCGCGCGACGCCGGCTGGGACGGCGCGAAGGGAGAGGCGGTGCGCGTCGGCACCTACCGGAACCGGAACTGGCTCCGCCGGCAGCCGGGCGGGCCCGGGCCGCGCAACGTCACCCTCGAGGATTGGGATCTTCGGGGCGGCGGGGCGGTCGTCGTGAACGACTGTGAGGGCATCGCGATCCGAAGGCTGCGCATGACCGGCACCCGGAGCCTCGACGATCCCGAGGCGGGGGCCGCGCTCGTCCTGCGGGAACCGCCGCCGGAAGCAGGCGGGGCGGTGACGGGAGAGGTGTCCGACGTGGAGATCCGCGACGCGAGCCGGTCCGGCGTGATCGCCATCGCGGGGCCGCGGCTCTCCCTCGCGCGTATCGCGGTGCACGGTTTCGGCGCCGCGGTCGGCCGGAGTCCGGCAGCCGGCATCCGCCTCCGCCCGCGCGCGACCGGCGGGGCCCTGCCCAGGCTCGACCAGCCGCTGGTCAGCGGCGGCCCGCGCGGTGCCCCGGAGATCGACGCGAGCCGTCGGCGGGAACCGCCCGAGGAGGTCGCCGGCCGTGGTGGCCGCGAGAGAGGCCGGGACGCGAACCGGCCCGCCGGCGCTCCGACGCCGGCGCCGTGACGTTCGCGTGCGGAGCCGCACCGTTGCGATGCGGCACGAGTTGTGCAACCTTTTTCGAAGCCCCAAGCCCGGAGGCGATGAGGAGCCAGCGATGAAGATCGACAGCATGATCGCCTCGGTCGCCGAGGCCACGCAGATGCCGCGCAAGGACGTCAAGAAGGTCGTCACGGCGCTCTTCGACTCGATCAAGAAGGCCGTCGAGGCCGGCGAGAAGGTGAATGTCCCGGGGCTCGGCGTGTTCCAGCAGCGGGAACGCGCGGCGGGCGAGCGGGTGAACCCGAAGACGGGCGAGACGGTCAGCGTTGCCGCGGCGCGCTTCACCGTGCTGAAGCCGTCCCGGTCCGTGCTGGGCCTCCCCAAGCGGCAGAAGGCCGCTGGCGCGAAAGGCGCGGCGGCCGGCTGACCGGGCCGACGGACCCGACGGGAGGGATGGCATGACTGGCCCGGCCATCGCGGGTGCGGCGGTGCCGTCGGGCATCCTGATCCTCGGCGCGGCGAAGAGCGGCACGACCGCCCTGTTCTACGCGGTCCGCAACGCGCTGACGGAAGGCCTCGGGCTGCGCGTCGAGGGCCTGTTCGAGCCGCGTTCGCCCGACGACATCCGCCGCTACCTGCGCCGGAGCCCGGACGAGGTGCGCCTCGTGAAGGCGCTTCTCGCCCCCATGCTGCGCAGGTCCATGCGGTTCACGGACTTGTTCGACAGGCGGATCATCATCTTCCGCGATCCGCGGGACAACGTCGTCAGCCGCCTCGTGTTCATGCTGAAGAACATCATCCCGCTCACCGAGCCGGAGAAGATCGAGGCCGTGCTCGACCTGCTGCGGCGGAAGGAGAGGGATCCGGAGTCCCTCAGCGTCGTCGCGATCATCTCGGAAATAGCGCGCCTGAGCGGCCGGCCGGACCTGCTCGAGAACGTGCGCGGCAACGCGGTCCTGCCCGCCCGCATGAAGCAGGAGCGAGGCGGGGAGTTCTTCCTGATGCCCTACGACGATCTGGTTGCGGAGAACTTCGGTCCGCTCAGCGCCTATCTCGGCTTTCCGGTCAGCGGAGGGTACCGGACGGAACCGCGTCACGCCTATGTCGCGCGGCGCAAGGAATCCGGGGACTGGCGAAACTGGTTCCTCGACGAGGACGTCCGCTACTTCGCCACGGAGGTCGCCGATGCCTACCGCTTGCTCGGGTTCGACCCCGACGAACGTCCCGCCGAGCACCGCCATATCCCGCCCTCGACGTGCAGCGAATACGCCGCCGCGCAGTTCGAGCGGGTGCGGGAGAAACGGCGCCAGCAGCGCGCGGCGCTCCGCGAACGCGAGCGGCGGATGGGCCACGGGCCAGGGCTGTCGGCGGGGGCGGCGGTCTAGCGCCCGGTCCCTTGGCAGGGTGCCTCGCCGCCGGCGGCCGATGGCGCGAGCGGCCGATACGGCGCCGCGCCGCCCCGCGGGACGCTGCCGCAGCGCTTCGGGTGTCGTGGTTCGCGACGCTATGGTAGCCCTCCCGGCCGCTCCGGTCGGAGCCAGTCGGGAACGCATGACATGCAGGTGATCCAGGTCGCAGGCCTCGCCCACAGCGGCACCACGATCATGGACAGGATCCTTTCCTGCTTCCCAGGCGTGGTCGGCCTCGGGGAGGTGGAGCAGATCTGGAAGAAGGCACAGCGGGGTACCGTCGCCGGGGCGCGTTGCCCCTGCGGGGAGACCCCGGCCGGCTGCCCCTATTGGGGGAGGATCCTCGCCCGCCCGCATCCGACGCAGGAGCACTTCTTCCGCGCCGTCGTGGAGGCCGCCGCATCGGCCGGCCAGACGGCGGTCGTCGACACGTCGAAGGCGTTGGTCGGCGTCTCGCACTACGCGCGGCTGCGGGCGACCGGAGAGGTCGGGGGTGTGATCATGCTGCGGCTCCTGCGCGATCCGCGCGGCTGGGTGCACTCCATGATGCGCCGCAACGACATCGCGCCGGATGACGTCGTTGCCATCCGCGGCCTGTTCTACCGCTGGCTGCTCGGCTCGCTCCGGCTCGACATCCGGGCGCACCGGCCGGACGTCGAAAAGCTGTATGTGTGGTACGACAAGCTCGTCCTCGATCGGGAAGAGGCGCTCCTCGGCCGGCGCCTGGGCCTGCCGGAGCCGGCCGGGGGGATCTCTCTGCGCGATGCCAACCAGCACGCGGTCGCCGGCAACAAGTTCGTGTTCTCGGAACGCCGCGCCTCCCTCTCCTACGACGGCCGGTGGCTCGCCAACCGCCACATCGAGGACGTGTACGCGACGCTGCCGACGGTGCGCCACTATTATCACGAGGCGCAGAAGCTCCACCTGATGCCGCGGGGCCGGCTCGAGAACCTGCCCGGCAGCGCCATGCCGCGGCGCCTTCTGCCGAACGTGGAGGACAGGGCCCACCACGCCGAGATCGAGGCCGCCATCGCGCGGATCGCGGTGTTTGCCGATGCCGGCGAGGATCCGGACGCCCGCCCCGCGGCATCCTCCGCGGATCGGCCTCGGCAGAAGCCCCGTCGGCGCCCGGCGGTGGACAGCGCGCATCGGCCCGTGCCTCCGCCATGACGCCGCTCGTCTGCGTCGGCAACAGCCATCTCGCCGCGGTGGCCAAGGGGGCCACGCTTGCGGGGATCGAGGTCGTCGCCATCGCGATCGGCAAGCCGCGGCTGACCCGGGCCGCGGAGGATGACGCTGGCTTCCTGCCCCGGGTGGAGGAGGCGATCGAGCGGCGCAAGCCTTCCCGCATCTTCGCCTTCATCGGCGGCGGCACCCCGGCGGGTGCTCGGCCTGCTGCGGCATCCGGAGCCTTTCGACGTCGTACTCCCGGAGGAGCCTCGGCTTCCGTTGGAAAGCAGGGCGGTCGTGATCCCCTACGACGCCCTGCGCGCCACGATGCTCGGCCATGTCCGGCGGCATTTCCGCCGGCTTGCGCGGCTGGCCGCCCTCGGCGTGCCCGTGGTTCAGGCCGAGACGCCGCCTCCCGTTCCGGACAACGAGTTCCTCGCCCGGCAGCTTGCCCGGGTGGTGCCCGAGGTGGATGCCGGCCGCATCCCGCCCCCCGCGCTGCGCTACAAGATCTGGCGCCTGCACGGCTCGGGGTTCGGGGAGTTCTGTCCTGCGCGGGGGATGTCCTGCCGTCGCAACCCGCCCGGGATTGCCGGCGCAAGCGGCTTCCTGAGGCGCCCGCGCCGGCGCGACGCCGTGCACGGCAACGCGCGCTACGGGGCGGCGCTGGCCGGGCGGGTGGAGGAGTTCGCGTGCCGGCGGAGAAGGTCCGGCGCGCGGGCGAGCGGTTCCTCGGCCCCTTCCGCCCCAGGATCCGGCCGGACGGCTTCGCGTCGGAGGAGGAGTTCCAGGCCGACCGCGCCCAGCACCGTGCCGCGGTGCGCCGC
>NZ_JANZZD010000048.1:0-305 GCF_026419595.1 Tepidiforma sp.
GTCCCAAGTAGTTGCAGTGTGCCTGCTCCTATATGCTCAAGTCCGACGTAGGGAAGCGCACTAGAATCCGATGGCTTTACCGGGTCCCAGACCAATACTGCTAAGTCGCGCAATGGTCTCTTTTCCCACTCACCCGCCATATCCCAGCTCCTGCAGGTTCTTCGCAATCGCCGCGTCCAGCTTCGCTGCCGCTGCCTGCTGCTCCCGGAGCTGGGCCACCAGCCGGGCCATCTTCTGGTCGAAGGGCTCGTCGTCCTCCTCCTGCGCCTCGGCGCCCACGTAGCGGCCAGGTGTCAGCACATGCC
>NZ_JANZZD010000048.1:315-4974 GCF_026419595.1 Tepidiforma sp.
GCACATGCCCGTGCGACCGGATCTCCTCGAGCGTCGCGCTCTTGCAGAAGCCGGGCACGTCGCTATACGTCCCCGCCCCCGGCTCGCCCCGCCAGGCGTGGTAGGTATCGGCGATTTTCCGAATGTCTTCGTCGGTGAGCTCGCGGTGGGTACGGTCCACCATCGTCCCGAGTTTGCGGGCGTCGATGAAAAGGACCTGGCCGCGCCGGTCGCGGAATCTGCCGTTTCCCTTGTCCCGGGCGAGGAACCAGAGGCAGGCAGGAATTTGCGTAGAGTAGAAGAGCTGCCCGGGCAGGGCCACCATGCAGTCCACCAGGTCGGCCTCGATGATGTTTTTCCGAATCTCGCCCTCGCCGGACTGGTTGGAGGACATGGAGCCGTTCGCGAGGACGAAGCCTGCCACGCCGGCGGGCGCGAGGTGGTGGATGATGTGCTGCACCCAGGCGAAGTTGGCGTTGCCCACCGGGGGCACGCCGAATTTCCACCGCCTGTCCTGCCGCAGGCGCTCACCGCCCCATCTCCTAAGCCTGAACGGAGGATTGGCGAGGATATAGTCCGCCTTCAGGTGGGGGAACTGGTCGTTGTGGAAGGTGTCGCCTTGCGCGAGCTGCGCATCGATGCCCCGGATCGCGAGGTTCATCTTCGCGAGCCGCCAGGTGGTGTGGCTCGACTCCTGCCCATAGATGGAGATATCCGCGACGGCTTTGCCGCCGTTGCCGTTGCCCGTCGCATGGGCGCGGACGAACGCGACTGACTGGACGAACATGCCGCCCGAACCGCAGCACGGGTCGTAGACGCGGCCACGGTACGGCTCGATCATCTCGACGAGCAGGCGCACGATGCAGCGGGGCGTGTAGAACTCACCGCTATTCTTCCCTTCAGCGCTTGCAAACTTGGCGAGGAAATATTCATAGACGCGGCCGAGGACGTCGTGGTCGCGCGCCTGGGCATCGCCGACGCGGATGCTTGAAATGAGATCGACGAGCTGCCCGAGCCGCTCCTTGTCGAGCGCAGGGCGGGCGTAGTCCTTGGGCAACACGCCGCGGAGTGAGGGGTTGTCGCGCTCGATGCCCGCCATCGCGTCGTCGATGAGCTGGCCGATGGTCGGCTGCTTCGCCTGCTGCTGGAGGTACGGCCAGCGCGCCTCAGGCGGGACCCAGAAGAAGTTTTTCGCGCGGTATTCATCGGGGTCCTCGGGGTCAGCGCCGTCGTCGCGTTCCGCTTCGAGCTTCGCGTGCTGTTCTTCGAAAGCATCGGAGATGTACTTCAGGAAGATGAGGCCGAGGACGACGTGCTTGTACTCCGCCGCGTCCATGCTGCCGCGCAGGGCATCGGCCATCTTCCAGAGCTGCGCCTCATAGCCAAGCACGGCGCCGGATTTTGCGGCGGCGGCAGTGCCGGAGCGCCGACCGCGGCGCCTGGGTTCCGGTGACTCCCCGGGCGATGGTTCGAGCGAGAACTGGGCCATGCGCACCTCCGTTCAGCTGCGGCGAATGATGGAGCGATCTTTACCACCCCGGCGCGTCAAAAGCTGTCGCTTAGGCGTTCCGGCGGCCTTCTTCCCGCCAACCCCTGACGACATGACAGCAACCCCTCCCGGATGGCCCGCCGCGTCCGCTACCATGGCCCCACCCTCGATAGAACAGGTGTTCGGATTCATGGCGGAGCTCGTCGTCCTCGTCATCGAAGCCCCGTCCCCTTCGGCCCTCGCCCCCTGGCTCGCCCGCTGCCCGGGACGACTGGCGGCGGGCCCCCGGTCGCTGCCCTCTCCTCGCGAAGCCGAAGCAGTCCTCGCGCCCGCCGGGCTCCGCCGCCGCCTCCCTCCCCCGGCCTCCTCGCCCACAGCGCCCCATCCCCGCCCGCCCCGGCCGGCGGCGCCGCCGTTCCCGGGCTGCGGCCCCTGTCCGCCAGGAATACCCGACGCATTCGCGCTGCCGCCTTCGCCACGGGCCGAAGTCTAACACTCCGCCAGCCCGCCGCCGACGTCTCACGACATCGCCCTGCCGTCCCCGCTCACCTGGACCTGCGTCGCCCGCCTCGCACCCGTCTTCGGGGTGCCGATGGAAACCTTCGCCCTCCCGGAGGACGCCGCATGACCACCGCCGCCGATTGGCTGCCCGATGCCCCGCTCCTCACCGTCCCGGAAGTCTCCCGCGTCCTCCGCGTCTCCGAACGCGCGCTCCGCGAATGGCTCTACCACAAGCGCGAGGGCCAGCCCGTCATCCCCCACGTCCGCCTCGGCCGCCGCGTCCTCATCCGCCGCGAGTGGGTCGAGCAGATCCTCACTGGAACCACGCAGCCCCCGGGCGGCCACCCGGGGGCTGCTGAATAGGAGGTACGAAGAGATGGTAGCACAGCGCACGCGCGGCCGGCCCGTCTCCGATCGGGGGCTCCTCGAGGAGGCGCGGGTCCAGGCCCTCGCCCTCCGGCAGGAGCTCGCCGCGCACGACCAGTGGGAGGCGGCCGCCCTCGAGGTGGCCGAGCTGCTCCTCGCCGAAGGGCGGCTGCTCGAGGCGCGCCGCGTCATCCGCCGGCTCCGCCTCCGCGACCGCTGGGAGAACGCCCGGCACGCGGAGATCGACGACGTCTGGCAGGAGGTGGGAGCGTGAGCGCCCTCGCCGCCCTCGCCGCCCTCGCCGTCCAGCTCACGCTCCTCGGCGCCGCCCTCCTCATCGGCGCCGCCACCATCCGCGACCTCCTCCGGGAGGTGCGCCGGTGAGCCGCAGCGCCGCCATCGTCCGCGCCCGCTACCGCGCGCTCGACCCGTCCACCTCCCGCGACGCCGCCCGCCGCGCCGACGCCGCCGGCCTCCCCGCCACGCAGGCCGCGTGGTTCCTCGCCGCCGTCCGCGCCAGCCCCGGGCGCACCGCCTCCGAGCTGGCCGAGGCCTCCGACGGCCGGTTCGACCGGTACGCCGCCAACCGCCGGCTGGCCGACCTCGAGCGGCTCGGCCTCGTCCAGAAAGGCCCGGCCCGCCGCGCTCCCTCCGGCCGGCTGGAGGTCACGTGGCTGCCCGCTGACGTCCAGGGGGCGCTCCTGTGACCGCACAGCTCCACCCCTCCGCCGAGCGCGTGCTCTTCGCCGCCGCCAGCCTCTGGCGCGAGCGCGGCATCCCGCCCACCGTCCGCGAACTCGCCGAGCGCGCCGGCTTCCGCGGCTGGAGCACCGTCCACTACTGGCTCCACGAACTGCGCTCGGACGGCTTCGTCCAGTGGGACGAGCACACCTACCGCTCGCTCCGGCTCACCCCGCGCGCCCTCGAACACCTGCAGCTGAAGGAGGCACGATGACCGCCGACACCCCGACCATCCAGCCCGCCCTCGCCGACGCCCAGCCGGCCCAACAGCCGCCGGCGCCCGCCCCCGCTGCCGACGCCGGCGCCCTCCTCGAACAGGTCGTCGTCGGCGGCGACCTCGCCCGGCTCACGCCCGCCCAGCGGCTCGACTACTACCGCCGCGTCTGCGACTCGCTCGGCCTCAACCCGCTCACGAAGCCGTTCGACTACCTCCACCTCAACGGCCGGCTCGTCCTCTACGCCACCCGCACCGCCACCGACCAGCTGCGGGCGAACCGCGGCATCTCCGTCGACATCACCAGCCGCGAAATGCTCGCCGAGGCCGGCCTCTACGTCGTCACCGCCCGCGCCGTCGACCGCACCGGCCGCTCCGACGAAGCCGTCGGCGCCGTCAGCGTGCTGGGGCTGAAGGGCGACGCGCTCGCCAACGCCCTCATGAAGGCCGAGACGAAGGCGAAGCGCCGCGCCACGCTCTCCCTCGCCGGGCTCGGCTGGATGGACGAGACGGAGGCCGACGCCATCCCCGGCGCCCGCCCGGCCCGCGTCGACCGCGAGACCGGCGAGCTGCTCGAGCCGCACCCGCTGCCGGCCGGCGCCGGCGAACCGCCCGTCGAGCTCGACCGCGGCCAGTGGGAGGCGCTCGGCCACGCCCTCCGCGCCAACGGCCTCACCAAGCAGCAGCTCGTCGCCTACCTCGACGCCGAACTCGGCCCGAACCGGCTCGGCCCCGCCGCGAAAGTGCGCGAATGGTTCCGGCGGAACCCGGAGGCCGACGTCATCAGCCTCGTCGCCGAGGTCTACCGCTTCGAACAGGGGGAGCACGATGACCCGCCGGCCGCCTGACGCGCACGTCCACCGCTGGCGCATCGACGAGCCGGACGGCCGCGCCTGGCTCGACGGCCGCTGCGCCGCCTGCGGCGCCGTCCGCCGCTTCCCCGCCTCCGAAGACGCCTGGCTCGAAAGCCGCGGCATCAGCCGCGACCGCTACTACCCGGCGCACCGCCCGGCGGAACTCCCCGCCCAGTGGCGGCTGCGCGACTGGAGCGACTGGTGATGCGCCGCTGGCCCCTCATCGCCAACTGGCTGCCCGCGCCCGGCTGCGACCTCGCGGCGGCCGGCGCCCGGGCAGGTGATTTCGAATCCCGCTTCGGCTGGCTCACGCCGGACGAAGAGCAGGTGATGGGCTGGGCCGTCGACCGGCGCGCGCCGCTCGCCGCCGCCCGCAGCCCCTACGCCCTCTGGCGCGGCGGCTGGCTCGACCTCCGCGCCATCGCCTGGCTCGGGAGGAACTGATGGACCAGCACATCACCCTGCCGCTGGACGGCCCCGTCACCGGGCCAATTCTCCCGGCCGACATCGAACCG
>NZ_JANZZD010000049.1:0-4778 GCF_026419595.1 Tepidiforma sp.
CGCCGCGGAGCGGCGGCATCCCGCGGCGCCGCCGGCGAAGCCGGCCAGCCATCCCCCGCGGCGCCAGCCGCGCCACCCCGCTACACTCTCCCAACTCCCAACTCCCAACTCCCAACTCCCGAGGCTCCCATGTTCCCCACCGGCTCCTTCCGCGGCTTGGATATCCGGCTCGAGTCCCCCGGCATCGCCGTCATCACCTTCAACCAGCCCGACCGTCTCAACGGCCTCGCCCAGCCCATCAAGCGCGACCTCATCGAAGCCCTCACCCAGGCCCAGATGGACGACCGCGTCCGCGTCGTCGTCTTCACCGGCAGCGGCCGCGCCTTCTGCGCCGGCGACGACATCACCGGCCGCCCGCTGCCCGAAGGGCCGGCCCTCGTGCCCGACATCTTCCCCGGCCACCGCGAAGAGATCGGCACCTACAACGGCCTCCGCGTCCTCTCGCAGGCCCTCAACACTGCTGTCCGCAACCTCGACAAGCTTTGCATCGCCGCGATCAACGGCGTCGCCATCCAGTCCGGCCTCTCCCTCGCCCTCGCCTGCGACTTCCGCATCGCCTCCAGCGAGGCCCGCCTCGGGAGCGCCACCCTCCGCTTCGGCCTCCTGCCCGACGAAGGCGGCCACGCCCTCCTCGTCCAGCTCATCGGCCTCGCGAAGACCATGGACTTCCTCATGCGGAAGCGCATCGTCTCCGCCGCCGAAGCGCTCGAGCTCGGCCTCGTCCACGAGGTCTGCGAACCCGCCGACCTCATGGACCGCGCGATGGCCCTTGCCCGCGAACTCGCCGAAGGCCCGCAGGTCGCCATGCGCCTCCTCAAGCGCTCCCTCTACCTCGCTGCCGAGAGCACCTGGGCCCAGGCCCTCGAAGACATCGCCGCCCGCACCGCCATCAGCGACCACCACCCCGACGCGCGGGAGGGCGTCGCCGCCTTCCGGGAGCGCCGCGAACCCCGCTTCAACGCCTGGCTCGAAGGCCGCTGACCGGCCTCGGTTCGATCATTCGCCTTCGAACGATCTGTCCGGCGCGGCGCCGCCCGCCGAATCTCCGGGCGAAAGGAGCGCGCCGCACGGGGTGTGACCCCGCCAGTGGCCCGCGGCACCCGGATGTGGCGTAATCTCACCATGGGCGAAGCCCCGCAGCCCCAGCGGCGTCTCTCCTGGCCCGCGCTTCGCCAGGACCACGACAGCGCGCCGGACGCCGCCGACCCCGAGGGCACGTGGCTCGCCGGCTCCGCGCCGGGTCAGCCGGACGGCAGCGAGACGCCGCCGACCTTCGACTGGCTCTTCCGCGATCCGCGCCGCTGGGCGCCCCAGCACGGCCCGGCCGGCCGCGAACCCGCCGCGGTCCCGGCCCTCGTGCCCCCTCCCCGGCCCGCAGCGCCGGCCCTGCCGCCCGCTGAAGCCGCGCCGGCCGCGCCTCCCCGCCCGTCCCGGCTCGCCACCGTCGCCCGCGAAATCCTCGAGACCGCCCTCCTCGCCGTCCTCGTCTTCCTCGCCGTCCGCGCCAGCGTCCAGCACTACCGGGTCGACGGCAGCTCCATGGAGCCCACGCTCGAAGACGGCGAATTCCTGCTGGTGAACTCCCTCGCCTACAGCCGCGTCGATGTCGCCGCCCTCGCGCGCTGGGTGCCCGGCTGGGCGCCCGGCCCTCCCGCCGAGCGCTATCTCTTCGGCGGCCCGCAGCGCGGCGATATCGTCGTCTTCCACCACCCGTCCGGCGTCCACCGCGACCTCGTGAAGCGCGTCATCGGCCTCCCCGGCGAAACCGTCGAAATCCGCCAGGGCACCGTCTACATCGACGGCCGCGCCCTCGTCGAGCCCTACCTCGCCGCGGCCGAGCCCCCCATCGGCGATATGGCGCCGGTCCGCATCCCCGCCGATGCCTACTTCGTCATGGGCGATAACCGGAACCACAGCCAGGACAGCCGCGTCCTCGGCCCCATCCCGGCCGACCGCATCGTCGGCAAGGCGTTCATCACCTGGTGGCCGCGCGACCGCTTCGGCCCGGCGCCGAACGAGGCGCCCCGCTTCGCCGCCGCCGAAGCGCCCGCGCCGGAGTGACGCCGGCCCGCCCGCTCAGGCCGTGAGCAGCTCCCGCACCCGGTCGATCGTGGCCGCGCTCACCCCCTGCTTCCGGAAGAACGCCTCCGCGCCGCCGTGGTGTTCGTGCAGCAGCTCGATGAACCCCGCCATCCGCTCGGGCGGCGTCGCGAGCCGCGCCCGGATCTCCTCCTCCGTGCCTTCCAGCTGGCGGCCGCTCGCGCGAAGGTAGGCCAGCAGCCGGTCGATGCTCGCGTCGCTCAGCCCGTATTCGTGCGCGATGTCCGCCGGGTCGGCCCCCAGCACGTCCATGATCATCCCGATGAGCACGCCCGTCCGGTCCTTCCCCGCCGTGCAGTGGACGAGGAACGGGTAGCGCTCCTCCTCCGCGAACAGCTCGAACGCCCGCGCCAGCCGGTCGCCCCCGATCTCGAGGTAGTGCAGGTAGCGCCGCGGCGACGGGCCCGGCCCGTACAGGCCGTTCAGCTCCGCGATCAGGTCCTCCTGCCGCCACTCCTCGCGAAAGATCGAGAGCCGGATGACCCGGTCGCTCAGCGGGTGCGGCCCCTGCGCCAGCTCATCCGGGTGGCGCAGGTCGAGGATCGTCCGCAGGCCGATTCCGCGCTCCAGCACCTCCCGGTCCGCCGGCGTCATCGGCTCCAGCGCCCCCGAGCGGAACACCTTCCCCGGCTGCAGCACCCGGCCCCCGGCGACGCGGTACGGCCCGACCGGCCGGAAATTGTGGATGCCTTCGAGGTCGCGGGGGAGGGTCGTGTCGTGCATACCCCCATGCTACGCCATCGCCGCGGGCCGGGCGTTCACGAACCGTTCATCGAAAAGCGTCACCCGCCGCAGCTCGCGTCGCCGGCCGCCACGTTCAGCACCGCCGTCCGCGTCACCCCGTCCGCGAAAATCGCTTCCATCGTGATGCCGTAGCAGCCGGCCGCCGGGAACGTCACCGTCACCCCGTGCACATCCCGGAACGTCCCGGAGGGCGTCACCCACGTCACCCTGAGCGGCGTCGGGTTCGAAACGTCGTAGTAGGTGGCGCTCGCCCCCGCCTCCACCCGCACCGGCCCCGCGATCGCCGCATACGGACCCGCCGGGGTCGGTGTCGCCGTCGGGACCGGCGTGTTCGTCGGCGTCGCGGTCGGCAGTGCCGTCGGCGTCGGCGTCGCTGTCGCCGCAGGCGCGCCCGCTGGCGCCCGCGTCGGTGTGGCGGTCGCGCTCGCCGTCGGCGAAGGCGAAGCGCCGGGCGCGCCGGGTGTAGCTGCCATCCCGCCCGGGCCCGCCGGCGTCGCCGCCGCCCCGGGCGCGACCGGCACCGCCGTCCGGGTGCCGGCCACGGCGGTCACGGGCGTGAAGCCCGCGGCCGGGCTCGGCTCCGGCTCCGCGACGAACACCTGCCCGCCGCCGTCCCGGCCCAGGCTCCCGACCAGCAGCGCCGCCGCCAGCATGCCGAGGCCCGCCGCGATGAGCACCCCGCCGGCGACGCTCAGGGCGTTCGTCCCCGCCGGGCCGCGCGTCGCGGCTGCCGATGGCGGCGCCAGCAGGCCGAGCTCGCGCGCGAAGTCGACGACCGCTGCTTCGAACTCCCGCGGCGCTTCGAGATTCGCGGCGTGGCCGGCCCCGGGCAGCCGCACGACGCGCGCCAGCCCCGGCGGCAGCTGCGCCAGGAAGCCCGGCAGCACCTCGATGAAGTCCCGGTCGCGCTCCCCCGCCACCACGAGCACCGGCACCCGCAGTTCCGGCAGCCGTTCGAAGGCGTTCACCGCCGGGATGAGTCCCTCCGCCGTGCCGGCCAGCCCCTCCGGCGTCAGCCGGTCGAAATCCCGCGTCAGCAGCTCCCGCGACCGCTCGTCCAGCCGCCGGCTTTGCGCCGGGTAGAGCCGCGTCGCCTTGAGGAACTCCGTCCCCTCCGCCCGCACCCGCGAAGCCAGCGCCAGCATCCCCTCCCGCGCGGCGGCCGCCCACGCGGGCGTTCCCGCCGCCGAGGCCGAGTTGATGATGATGAGGCCGGCGAACCGCTCCGGGGCCGTCAGCGCGCACTGCACCGCCACGGCCCCGCCGAGCGAATGCCCGCAGAGGAGCGCGCGGTCGTCGCACAGCGCGTCCATCAGCCCCAGGATGCGTGCGACCGCGCGCTCGGGCGCGTACGCTGCCGGGTCTGCCGGCGCCTCCGAACCGCCGTGGCCCAGGAGCTCCACGGTCACGACCGTGAAGTGTTCCCGCAGCGCCGCAAGGTTGGCCGCGAACGACGCCGCGCTCGCCGTGAAGCCATGAAGGAGGTAGAGCGGCGGCCCCCCGCCCGGGTGCGGATACCGCTCATACGCGATGCGCTGGCCCGGCTCCCCAAAGAGCGGCATGCCCCGACTCTAGGCGGAACCCGCACCCCGGGCAAGCCGGGAGAGCGGGAACGGGGAACCGGGAGCCGGGAAGCGGGAACCGGAGGTTGGAGGTTGGAGGTTACCCTCCTCTCCCTGCTCCCTGCTCCCTGCTCCCAACTCCCAACTCCAAACTCCGTAGTCGCGGGCCTCCGTGCCCGCGGAGGGCCGGCGAGGCCCACCCGGACGTCCGCATCCACCCGCTTCCCGCCTCCCGCTTCCCGGCTCCCGGGACATCCGTTGGGCGCATGGCGCCCCGCGGGGACGGAGCCCCGCAACTACGGTTGGAGGTTGGAGGTTGGAGGTTGGAGGTTGGAGGTTGGAGGTTGGAGGTTGGAGGTTGGAGGTTGGAGG